>JBDTTD010000072.1:0-11256 GCA_039930805.1 Gemmatimonadales bacterium
CGCGCTGTCCAGATGATGGGTCACTCGCGTTCCGCCTGTTCGCCCCGCTGTCCCGCTGTCCCGCTTACCCCCCCTTGAGCCACGCTCCCCCGTCCACCACCATGATGGCGCCGGTAATCCAGTCGCCTGCGGGGCTCGCCAGGAAGGCCACGGTCTGTCCGACGTCCTCGGGCGTTCCCCAGCGGCCGAGCGGGATCGACTCCGCCGCGTACTTCTCCATGCCGAACAGGTCAGGCGCATCACTCCCGGGCGGGGTGAACGCCTTCTTCACTCCCTCGGTGGGGATCGGTCCTGGCGCTACGGCGTTGACCGTGATCCTGTCCTTGGCCCATTCGAGGGCCAGGGTGCGGGTGAGCGCGTCCACGCCGGCCTTTGCCGCGGTGGCGTGGGCCATCAAGGGCCAGCCCCGATAGTGCAGCGTCATCGAGATCGAAATGATCCGTCCGCCAGCCTGAGCCTTCAGCAGCGGGTACGCGGCCTGGCAGCAATAGAAGGTGCCGTACAGGTCGGTTTCGACCACGGCGCGCCAGGCATTGGGGCTGAGGGTAGCGCTCGGGGCGTAGAAGTTCCCGGCCGCGTTGTTCACCAGGATGTCCAGCCGGCCGTGCTTCTCTCCCACCTGCCCGACCATTCGCGTTACCGACTCCGGCTCACGCACGTTGACTTCGACGGTGCTCACTTTGGCGCCCCCGGCGCGGAGACGCTCCGCGGCGGACTCGAGATGCTCCGGCTTTCGGCTCGCGATCACCACTTCGGCACCGGCCGCCGCGAGCGAAGCGGTAATCCCATAGCCGATTCCGGTTCCGCCCCCGGTCACCAGCGCCACTCGCCCGCGCAGAATGTCGGGCCGGAAAACGTTGGACAGTTGGCTCACGCCGGCTGTCCGCGTGACGCGAGGCGGGCGGCAAACGCTTCCAGGCGGGCGCGGAATTCGGGGCTCTGCAAGGCCTGCAACTGGGCCGCTCCTTCGGCGGAGAGGGCCTGCTCCAGGGCGCCGACCTCGGGTGCCCGGGTGAGGCGCTTGATGCTCCGGATGCTGGACGCCGAGCCCTCGAGCAATGCGGTGACCGTTCGCTGCACGGCCGCGTCCAGGCCGGAGTCCTCGGCCACCTCCTCGACCATCCCGATGGAAAGCGCCTCTGCAGCGTTAATGGGCTCACCCGTCATCAGGGCCCGCATCGCCCGCCCGACGCCCACCAGGCGAGGGAGGGTGAAGGTCGATCCTCCGTCAGGCACCAGCCCGATCCGGGCGAACCCCGAGCTGAAGATCGCGCTGGACCCGGCCAGGCGCAGGTCGCAGACGAGAGCCAGGTCGAAGCCAAAGCCTGCAGCCGTACCCTGCACCACGGCGATAACCGGCACCGGGCAACGCACAATGGCGATCACGGCTGACTGAAAGTCACTGAGACCGTGCTGGAGGTCGGATAGCTTGGGGATCGCGCCGAGAGACCGGAGCCAGTGAAGGTCGAGGCCGGCGCAGAAATGGCCACCTGCCCCGGACAGCAGGATGACTCGGGTTTCTTCGACTTCCTCGAGCTGCTCGATCTCCTGCGCCAGCGCGCGAGCGAGGCCAGGCGTGAGCGCGTTTCGCCGGGCAGGCACGTTGATGGTGAGCCGGTGGATCGGTCCATCGGACTCGGATACCAGCTCCGCCATGTTGAATCGCGCTCCTCGATGGAGTCCAGGCGAATTTACGGCTTACCAGCCGGGCTTATCGGGATAGTATTATACGAAGAAGCTGGAGATCATACCCGCGGCTACCCCCGCCGTCTCTCAAGCCCGGCTTCCACCCAACAGGTGACTTCCAACCGCACCGCACATCAAATGGTCGCCGCCACCGGCCTGCGCTATGCGCTGGTGGTGGATGATGAGCCCACCATTCGAACCGCCGTCGCTCGTTATCTCCGGCGGCGCGGCTGGCATGCGGATGAAGCTGAAGACGGAAGGGCGGCGCTGGCCAAACTGGCCGGCGCGTCTCCCGGCGGCTATCAGGTGGTCATCTCCGATCTCAGAATGCCGCACTGTTCCGGCGATGAGTTGCACGACTGGCTGGCCGAGCATCGTCCCGACCTGTTCTCTCGACTGATTCTGACGACGGGTGACGTCGCTTCGCCCGCCCTCAGCGACTTTCTCACCCGCACACCCCGGCCGGTCATCGAGAAGCCGTTCGAGCTTGCCGCACTTGCCCAGGTCATCGAAGCCGTAGTGCAGGCGGGCTGAGCCTACTTCTCGGGCTCGGTACCCATTCCCATGACGTGATAGCCGTTGTCCACGTACACCACGGTGCCGGTGATCGACCGGGCCAGCGGACTGCTCAGGAATGCGGCCGTGTTTCCCACGTCATACGCTTCGATGGGGCGAGGCAGCGGAGAGTTGGTGGCCGTGTACTTGATCATCATGTCGATGAAGCCGATGGCGCTCGCGGCCCGGGAGGCCCATGGCCCGGCCGAGATGGCGTTGATCCGCACTCCCCAGCGGCGGCCCGCTTCGTAGGCGAGGGTACGGGTGTCGGCTTCGAGTGCCGCCTTTGCCGAGGACATGCCCCCGCCGTATCCCGGAATGACCCGCTCGCCGGCCATGTAGGTCAACGAGAGAAATGATCCCCCCTCGCGCATCAGGGGAGCGAGGTGTCGCACCAGGGACACGTTGCTGTAGGCGCTCACGCTGATGGCCGACAGGTACCCCTGCCGGGAGGTGTCCACCAGCGGCGACTTCACCTCGGGTGCGTTCGCCAGGCTGTGGATCACGATATCGAGACTCGGATCGCCGAAGTCGCTCCGCAGCCGCTCCGTCATGCCCTGGATGCTGAAGTCGCCCACTTCCTTGTAGCGCTTGTTCTCCCGGACGTCCGCCGGCGCCTCAGCCAGCGTGTCGAAGGCCGCATCGAGGGGATAGATCCGTTCGAACTCGAGCCGGCGGCCATCCGACAGCCGCATCGATGCGTCCATTTTTCCGCGTTCGAGCAGCTTGGTAAAGATGCCCAGCGCGGGTGGCCAGCTGCCGAGGCAGATCGTGGCACCCGCTTGGGCCAGGGACTTGGCGATGGCGAATCCGAAACCGCCGTCGTCCGAGACGCCGGCGACTAGGGCTCGCTTTCCGGTCAGGTCTATCGGCAGCATTCAGCTTGGGTCCTCAGCGGGTGGAGGCTCGACGAGCAGCCAAGTATCATAGCTTTACGCGTCCTGCCGCAATACTTCCAGGGGAGGCTGCCGCACCACCTCCCGGCTGTTCGCCAGTCCGACGATCACGGTGAGTGCCACAATCCCCAGGGCCAGGCCGGTCATAGGCACCACCGGCAACGAGAATGTGCCTTGGAACACGAACCGCGCCAGGGCCCAACCGGACGCGGTCGCCAGAGCGATGGCGACCACGGATGCGACCAGCCCCAGCGAGAGATACTCGGCCAGTGCCACCCGAAACACCTGTCCCCGCGTCGCGCCCAGGGTTCGCAGCAGCGCCCCCTCCCGCACTCGCTGAAAGCGGCTGGTGGCAAGCGCGCCAACCAGCACCAGCACCCCGACTCCCAGACTGAACAGGGCCATGAAGCGGATGGCCAGCACGACCCGCTCTACCAGCCGCTCCAGCGCCTCCTGCAGCAGCGATAAGTCCAGGGTCGAGACATTTCCGAAGCGCTCGGCCAGGCGGCGCTGAAACCGCCCGCGTGCGGCCGGGTCAGGAATCCGGGTGAGTGTCACGAAGCTCTGGGGCGCCGCCTCCAGCGTCCCCGGAGCGAACACGACGAAGAAGTTGGGCTCGAAGCGAGCCCAGTCTACCTCCCGCAGGCTCCCCACCCGGGTTGTCACGGGGACGCCCTGCACGTCCCAGACGATCTCGTCGCCCACCGCGACGCCGAGCTCGGACGCAAGGCCCTGTTCCACCGAGATCCTCGTGGGCGACTCCCCCGGCTTCGACCATTTGCCTGCAACCAGGTGCTCGGACGCCACCACCGAGTCGCGATAGGTGGACCGGTACTCCCGGCGGAGGGCCCAGCCACTCGATGGCCCGTCCGGTTCCTGCCCTGGTGTACCGGCCAGCAGCTGGGAGACGGGACGCCCGTTGACCGATCGAATTCGCATGGGCACGATCGGCGTCGCCGGCGCCGGGGGCAATCCCGCCGCCTGGAGCTCACGCTCGACCGCCTCAAGCTGATCCGGCTGGATATCGAAGAGAACCAGGTTGGGGCGGGCAGGGCCGCCGGTCAGCCGGAGCTGACTGAGGAGATTGTGCTGGACCAGGTAAAGTGTGGCCAGCAGGAATGCGCCAAAGCCGATGGCGAGCACGAGGGTGACGGTCTGATTGGCGGGTCGATGAAGGTTCGCCAAGCCCTGGCGCCACACGTAGGGCCATCCTGCCGGAAGCCACCGCCGGATTCCTCGAATCAGCAACCATGCGGCTCCGTACAGAATCAGCAGGGCGACACCGACCGCTCCCGCGAAGATGGCCCCCTGTCGCCAGCTTCCCGTCTGGCGTGCGGCCAACACCACCGTGCTTCCGGCCAACAGGAGGAGCGCCAGCACCGCCCAGCGATCTCGGGACGGCCGTTCGGATTCATAGGGCCGGCGCAGAGCCGACAGGGGTGAAATCCGGCGCACCGCGAGCAGTGGGAGCAGGGCAAACACCAATGCTACCCAAAGCCCCATTCCGATGCCCAGACCGGCGGCGTTCCAGGATATGCTCGGGGTCACATCAACCGGCAGGAGCCCGGAGAGCAGGCCGGGGAGGAGGCGCTGAAGCCCGATGCCCAGGAGCGCGCCGGCAACGCTTCCCGCCAGCCCCATCACTCCCGCCTCCAGCAGATAGATGGCGAAAATGCTGCCCGCCGTGGCTCCCAGGCAGCGAAGCACCGCCACCGACTGCGCGCGCTGGCGGACGAAGACCACCACGGCACTCGCTACGCCGATGCCACCGAGCAGCAACGCGATCAAGGCGACCAGGCCGAGATAGCCGGTGAGTTTGGTGAGAACGTCGTTCAGGTTGCGCTGATCGTCGGCCACGGTGCGAAGCCGGACTCGTTCGGCACGCAGGCCAGGGCGATACCGGTCCGCCAGCGCCTGAGCCGATACGCTCGCCGGGAGCTCCAGAAACGCCTCGTGCTCGACCCGCGCCCCGAAGCCCAGCAATCCGGTCTTCTCGAGATAGCGGGCCGGGATATAGATGCGGGGTCCGAATGCAAAGCGAACGCCGGCGTCGCTGGGCGCGCTTTCTATCGTGCCGGTGATGACGAACCGGCCGTCGCCGAGGGCGACGGTATCCCCGATGCGGGCGCTGAGTGCCGTGAGGAGCGACGGGTCCACCACGACGTGGCGGCCGCTCTGAAGCTGATTCCAGGCCTCCCTGGGCGCGGTCCGTATCTCGCCGTAGTAGGGGTACTGACCCTCGATCGCCGCCACCTGGACCAGACGAGTGCCCGATGTCCGCGGGACGTACGCCATGCCGGCAAAGTTGGTCATGCGTGACAGGCGGGCCCCGCGGGAGAGAGTATCCAGCAGCGCCTCTACCCGGGGCGAGAAGGCTTGTCGGCTCACCAGCGCCAGGTCCGCGCCGAGCAGCGCCCGGGCCTGCTGGCGTACGGAATCCTGAAGGTTGTCGGTGAAGGAGTTGATCGCCACCAGCGCCGCCACACCGACGGCGACGGTTCCCATGAGCAGCAGCAGCCGGCGGGGCGTGGCGCGGAGCTCTCGGGCGGCCATCCGGGAGACGAATGCGAGGCCGGTCACGCGGCGGAGTCGGCCACCAGGGTGCCGTCGGCCAGCCGAAGAGTCCGGCGGGCGCGCGCGGCGAGATCCAGATCGTGGGTCACCAGCACCAACGTCGTGCCCAGGTCGCGGTTCAGCTCCACCATCAGGTCGATGATCGTGGCGCCGGTTTTCGCGTCGAGGTTCCCGGTGGGCTCATCGGCGAAGAGCACCTTGGGTCGAATGCTGAATCCCCGCGCCAGTGCCACCCGCTGCTGCTCGCCACCGGAAAGCTGCGAAGGGTAGTGATGCTCGCGGCCGCTCAGGCCTACCCGGCTCAGAAGCTCCCGGGCCCGTGTCGCCGAGCCGTCGTGACCCCCAAGCTCCAGAGGGACCTGCACGTTTTCCTGAGCCGTCAGGGTGGGAATGAGCTGAAACGTTTGAAAGACGAAGCCGACCTTCTC
The DNA here is from genome assembly GCA_039930805.1 of Gemmatimonadales bacterium. Classification (GTDB taxonomy): domain Bacteria; phylum Gemmatimonadota; class Gemmatimonadetes; order Gemmatimonadales; family GWC2-71-9; genus CAVVWJ01. Next base: position 6,140 of record JBDTTD010000072.1, read on the forward strand.
GCCCCGCACCCGGGCCCGCTGATCTTCATTCAGGGCCCCGAGCTCCTGTCCGTCGAGGTAGACCTTCCCCGCACTGGGCTGATCGAGTCCGGCGAGCAATCCCAGCAGGGTGGTTTTTCCGCTTCCGGACGGGCCCAGGATGGCGAGGAATCCGCCCGGCTCCAGACTGAAGGTGATATCCTTCAACACCGTGAGGTCTCGGTCACCCGACCGGTAGGTCCGGGACAATGATTGGCATTGCAGCATGGTGGTATGCATCTCGAATGATACCAAGGTACGTAGCCGTATTCGTTCTGGTTGCCGGTCTCCTGGGGTGCGAGCAGCCGAGCCGGGAGCCGCCGAAAAGCGCCGCACCTCCCATTGCCAGTGCCACCCGCCCCTCGGTGGTGTTTCTCGGCACCAGCCTGACCGCCGGTCTGGGCCTGGAGCCGGAGCAGGCCTACCCTGCGCTGATCCAGCAGAAGATCGACTCCGCCGGGCTTGCATTGCGAGTGGTCAACGCCGGCGTAAGCGGCGAGACGTCCGCCGGAGCTCGCCGGCGGGTTGATTGGCTGCTGCGAGAACCGGTTGCTGTCCTGGTGGTGGAGACGGGCGCAAACGATGGTCTTCGGGGCTTACCACCTGATTCCCTGCGGGCCAACATCCAGGCCGTGTTCGACCAGACGAAGGCGAGCTCTTTCCCTCCCAAGCTGGTCCTGGTCGGGATGAGAGTCCCGCCGAATTATGGGCGAGCGTACACCGAGCGCTTCGACGCGGTATACCCGGAATTGGCGCGAGCCAATGGCGCCGTGCTGGTGCCGTTTCTGCTCGACGGCGTGGGCGGGATTCCCCGGCTCAACCAGGCGGACGGCATCCATCCGACAGCCGAGGGTCAGCGGATTATGGCGGAGACGGTGTGGCGGGTGCTGGAGCCGGTTTTGAGAGAGACGGAGAAGACGGAGAAGACGGAGAAGGACCTACTAAGCGGAGTGTTTGAGTAGGTCGCTCAACGCCGCCACCGCTGTATCGATCTCCTCTTTCGTGTTGTAATAATGGGGCGAGATCCGGAGGGCCGATTCCGTGCCTTTCTCGTCCATGTCGATCACGGCGTCCTCCCGATGGGGCGAGCTGGTGTTGATGCCCCGGCGGCGCAGCTCGAGTTTGATGTCCTTCGTGTCGTGACCCCGGATGGCGACCGTCACGATGGCGCAGAGCTCCGGACCGCGGTCGAGGACTCGTACGCCGGGCACCGTCGCAAGGCGGTAACGAGCGTAGTCAGCCAGCTCTCGGGCGCGATCCCGCGCGGTATCGAGCCCCACCTCGAGGGCGTAGCGAGCGGCGGCGCCCAGTCCGAGCACCAGGTCGTGGGCGAACTCCCAGGTCTCGAACCGCCGCGCGTCCGGCGCCAGCTCGAACGCGTCGCTGTCGGTCCAGGAGGCGCCGTGCATGTCCACCAGGAGAGGGTGGGCGCCCGCCTGGAGCATTCGGTCTGAGACGTAGAGAAAGCCCAGGCCTCGGGGGCCGCGCAGGAACTTGCGGGTGGCGGCCGTGAAATAATCGCAGTGAAGCCGGTGGACGTCGATCGGCATCTGGCCCACTGCCTGGCACCCGTCGATCAGGTAGGGGACATCGGCCTCACGGCAGATCCGGCCCACGGCTTCGACCGGTTGTACCAGGCCGGAATTGGTGGGAATCCAGGTGAGTGAGACCAGGGCGGGTCGCCGGCGAGCCACCAGCTCGCGAACCGCCTCTGGATCTACTCCCCCCTCTGGAGCATCCGGGGCCCGAACGACCTCGACGCCGCGCCGGCGGGCGAGCGAGAGGTACATGATCTGATTCGACGCGTAGTCCGAGCGGCTGGTGATGATGACGTCGCCGGCCGAAAGATCGAAGGCGCTAATGGCCTGAGAGAAGGCGACGGTCGAGTTCTGAACCAGGGCGACGTTGCGCGATTGGGCGCCGAGCAGCCGACCGACATCGGCATAGACTTGCTGGATTGCTTCGACCTGGGCGTCGGCAGCTTCGTAACCGCCGATCGCCTCCTCCAGGGCCAGGTGCCCGAGGATGGCGTCGCGCACCGGGCGGGGGACGAGCGCCGCGCCGGCGTTGTTCAGGTGCACCAGGCTCTCGCAGCCCGGCGTGTCGGAGCGCCAACGAGTTAAATCCATGTGCCCAGCTCCTCGATGCCGCGCTGCCAGTGGTGACTGAAGCGCCGCCGGGCGGTGTCGCGATCATTGCGCCTCAGCGCCTCGATGATTCGGGCATGATGCTGGGTCGAGAGGCTTACCCGGCCGGCGTGGCGCAGGTAGGCCCGCATGTAGCGCCGGGGGACCTGCCAGAGATTGGAGATCATCGCGAGAAGACGCTGGTTGGCGCAGCCCTGGAGCAGGGTGCGGTGCCATTGTTCGTCGAGGTCGATGCACCGGTCCGGGTCACCGCGAACACCGGCGAGCTCCTGGTCGATGGCGCTCAGCACTGCCAACCGATCGGCAGGGATGTCGCTCGAAAGCTCCAGGGCCAGGCCCTCGAGGTGGGAAAGGATGGCGCCGGTCTCCCGCATCTCGGTTGCGTCGAGGGCGGGTACGCTAAACCCCCGTCCCATGTCCGCCTCCAGCACCCCTTCCCGGGCCAGGCGGAGCAGGGCTTCCCGCACCGGGGTTCGACTCACGCCGAGCTGGCTTGCCATCTGGGTGTCCCGGACGCGGGTCCCCGGGAGAAGGTCCCCCCGGGCAACTTGGGCGAGGACCTGGCGATAGACTTCGTCGCGTAGCGGCGTGCGGGTGATGATAGCGCCCTCAGGGTTCTAGTTGCATACTGTATACAGTATTCACATCGGCCAGTCAAGACCGCCTCAGCACGGAGAATGATCATGCTCAAGGGCCTCGTCCCCGCTGTTGCCATCCTGACAGGCGCACTCCCGCTCGCCGCCCAGTCCGAGCCGGCGCTCCGGGAGTACTTCGAAGGCAGGACGGTCACGGTCAAACAGGCCATGCCCGGAACGGAGGAAGGGGTGGACATCTACCCCGGCACCCACAAGCCTCTGGACTATCCCAAGTACGCCCAGCGCCTCAAGCAGTATGGCACGGCTCTGCGATCGGGCCAGTCCGCGCTCGTGACCAAGATCAAGGTGAAGTCAAAGCACATCGAGTTCCAGCTCGATGGCGGCGGCTACGGCACCATGGGCGATGAGACCTCGACCAACATCAGCACCGCGGCCACCCCCAAGACCCGGCGGGAGAAGAATCTCGAGGCCGAGGTCAAGCGGGAAACCGACCCGGTAAAGAAGCGCGCGATGCGGGAAGAGATCGATGATCTGAAGCGCGAGCGTGAACGGGAGGATGCCCGCAACCGTTCCGCGGTGGCCGAGGCTGAGGAGCACAGGAAGGAGAACGTCCGGCAGTGGCGTCTCGAAGGCGGATCACGCTTCAATGTCCGGTATCGGGATGAGGTCCCCGGCAGAGCCCTCACCCCCGAGAGCGTGATGTCCGCCCTGGCTCAGTACGTGGACTTCGGAGACGTTCGGGAGCAGGCCACCACGCCGGGAACTCAGACCAATTCCGCCGCCTCAACCCCGCTGGGGCAGTTCCCCGCGCCTCAGGCTCAGACCGGTCTGCCGCGCAAAGGCCTGCTGCTCCAGGAGGCCGACGGGTTACTCGGCACCCCGGTAAAGACAACCGAACGCAAGGAAGGGACGCTCAAGGTTCAGACCCGGGAATATGCGACCCCAAATGGCCGGATCAGCGCCGATTTTGTCGAAGGCGTCCTGGTCCGATTTACGATCAAATCGGAGTAGAGAACGTTCCCTCTATTCGAGCCTGGCGTCCATCTCGAGCTGAACGTTCCCCTGCAGCGCCCCCGACACCGGACATCCCCTCTTGGCTGCCTCAGCGGCCTTCGCGAACCCAGCCTGGTCGAGGCCGGGGACCTTGCCCCGTACCTCCAGGCGCATCTTGGTGATCTTGAAGCCATCCCCGACCTTCTCAATGGTGCAGGAGGCCTTAGTGCTGATACGGGTGGCGGGCTTCCCGTCCTTTTCCAGGCCGCCCGAAAGGGCCATGCTCAGGCAAGCCGCATGCGCGGCTGCTATCAGTTCTTCCGGGTTGGTTCCCCGGGCTCCCTCGAATCGGGTGGGAAAGGAGTAGTCTCCCTCGAAGGAAGCGGAGCCGGCCTTGAAGTGACCCTTGCCCGCTTTCAGGCCGCCTTCCCACACGGCGGTGGCATTGCTCGTTGGCATCGTCTGTCTCCGTACTCAGTTGTGAAAGACGTCTAGGGTCTAGGGTCTAGGGTCTAGAGTCTAGGTCATCCTCAAGTCTATATCTTCGAGAGAAGGTCCGAAGCGTCGTAGACCCTTGACCCTAGACCCTAGACCTCTAACTCACCGGCTTCCCGTCGGTGTCGATGAGCCTGAGCTCACCCAGCTTCAACTCGCGTAACCCCGGCTCGATCTTCGAGCGGTCACCCACGACCACCCAGACGAGCTGGTTCGGGTGCACCACCTCGCCGGCAACCGCCGTCACGCTCTCGATCGTCTGGGCTCTGACCTTCTCGGCGAAGGTATCATAGTAGCGATCATCCAGGCCGAAGGTCACGATGTTCCCGATCGATCCCGCCAGCGCGGACGCCGTCTCCCACGATCCCGGCAGCGTCAGTGTCAGCGAAGCCTGGGCTCGCGAGAGCTCGGCCGGCTGGACGGGCCGGTCCTTCACGATCCCGCGCAGCTCCTTGTCCAGCTCCATCACCGCTTCCTTGGTCTTGTCGGTCTGGACCGGCGCGTACGCCACGAATGGGCGCTGGCCGCGCGCGTCCCGGAAAAATGTATAGGCACCATAGGACCAATGCTTGTCCTCCCGCAGGTTCATGTTGACCCGGGAGCTGAAGTCTCCACCGAGAACGCCGTTCATGGTCTCGATGGTGACCTCCTTCGGGTTGGCCTTGGGAGGGGCGACGTTTCCGGCGAGAATGACCGACTGCAGCGAGCCGGGCCGGTCGATGAGGTAGACCACAGGTCGCGGCTGCTGGCCAACGGTGGCGATGTTCTTGGTGGGGACATCACCGGGCTTCCAGGATGCCAAAAGCAGCTCGAGCTTGGGCTTGATCTGCGCCATCGTGGTGGCGCCGACGACCACCAGCGTGGCGTG
>JBDTTD010000073.1:0-11211 GCA_039930805.1 Gemmatimonadales bacterium
CGGCTGGCCCGTCAGATCGACGCCCGGGTCTTCGAGCTGGCGCCGTGGATCTTTCTCTGGTTTCCGGTGGACATCTGGGCCCGCCAGCCCAACGTCAAAGGCTGGCGGATCCCGCTGGTCTTCACCGGGCAACGCTGGATGGAGGCCGAGCGAACCCGGTGAGTCGGTTCATCCTGTATCGGCTCGCGCTGCTCGTTCCGACTCTCTTCGGCGTGCTGCTGGTCACCTTCCTGTTGCTCTACGTCGCCCCGGGGGACCCGGTGCAAGCGATGGTAGGAGAGCGAGCCGACGCCGAGACTCTCGCCCGGCTCCGGGCCGAGCTGCGGCTGGACGATCCGCTCTACCAGCAGTTCGGGCACTACATCGGCGGCGTTCTCCGCGGCGACCTCGGCACCAGCTACATCACCCGGCGTCCGATCCTGCGAGACCTGCTCGAGCGATTTCCGGCAACGCTGCGGCTGGCCGGGGCCGCGATGCTCTTTGCCGCGATCGTCGGCATCGCCGTGGGGATCTTTGGGGCCTGGCGGCCGGGCAGCTGGGCCGACCGGTTCGCTACCTTCGCCGCCTACCTCGGGGTTTCCTTCCCGGTTTATTGGGTTGGCCTGATCCTGATCCTGATCTTTGCCGTGCATTTGCGTTGGCTGCCGCCTTCCGGATCGGCCGGCCTGGTCTATCTGATCCTTCCGGCCATTACGCTGGGTATGAGATCGGTCGCCTTCTTGTCGCGGATGACACGCGCTGCCATGCAGGAAGTGCTCCAGAGCGACTTCATTCGCACGGCGCGGGCCAAAGGATTGCACGAAGGCCGGGTGGTACTGTCGCACGGGTTTCGGAATGCCCTCCTGCCCGTCGTCACCGTGCTGGGGCTGGACTTCGGCAGTTATCTCACCGGCTCGATTCTGACCGAGACCATTTTCTCCTGGCCTGGAGTGGGCCGATATGTCCTCACGGCCATCGACAAGCGTGACCTCCCGGCGGTACAGGGGAGCATCCTTTTCCTCAGCCTGGTCTTCGTAATGGTGAACCTGCTGACCGACTTGCTGTATGCGCGGGTAGACCCGAGGGTGGCATATGATTGAGGCGGGACAGCGGGCAGCAGGGAAGCACAAGCCTGTCATGCGGAGCCCTTCGAGTGCGCTCAGGACAGGCTCGGTGAAGGATCTCTTGATCCTCTTGAGCGCCCTCGCAGTTCTCTCCGCTCCAGTGAACGCCCAATCCCTCGCCAAGCGCCTCGACGCTCGGCTGGATCGTCCACCATTCAACCGGCAGCTCTGGGGCGTGGCGCTGGTGGACCAGAACGGACGGCTGGTCTATGGCCGCAACGCGGATCGTCTCTTCATTCCGGCAAGCAACACGAAGCTGGTCGTCAGCGCTGTCGCGTCCGCACTCCTGCCGCCCGACTGGCGGGTAAAAACCAGCGTGTATGGCGGACCGGTGGTCGGCGGCGTCCTTCTGGGAGACCTGGTGCTTTACGGTCGCGGCGATCCAACCATGGACCACCGCTGCTACGCCACCGACTCCCTGCTCCCCGGTGTGTGCGAGACCGACCCGTTCGCCCGCCTGCGGCAGCTGGCCGATTCGCTCCGGAGCCTGGGGGTACATCTGGTCTCCGGGGACGTCGTAGGCGATGGCAGCTATTTCGAGCCCACCTTGATCCACCCGAATTGGGAACAGTTCGATCTCAACTGGTGGTACGCGGCACCGGTCTCGGGGCTCGGCTTCAACGACAACAGTGTGGACTTCACCTGGCAGCCGGGGCCGGCGCCCGGTGCGCCCGCGGTGATCTCGATGAGTCCGGATCTGGGCGACGTCGCCTTCGAGAACCGCACGGTCACAGTGCCACCCGGCGGGGAATCAGACATCGGGGACCGCTTCTATCGGCATCCTGGCACACTGCAAATCTGGGCCGAAGGCACAGTGGCCCTCGACAACCCGCGGCGAACCGAGTCTTTCGCGCTGCCGGACCCGAACCTGTACGCCGCGCGAGCCCTGCGGCAGGCCCTGAGTGACGCCGGTATTTCGGTTGCGGGCACCACTCGCTCCACCACCGACTCCGCCCTCTACGCCGGCCTGCGGGCAAGCGCCCCGCTGGCCGAGGTCTCGTCGCGCCCGCTCCGGGACTGGATCTTTCCTGTTCTCAACACCAGTCAGAACTGGTTCGCGGAAATGTTGCTGAAGCAGCTGGGCAGGCAGTTCGGCCGGGGCGGCTCCTGGCCGGAAGGCCTCGAAGTGGAGCGTCGTTTTCTGATCGATTCGGTCCGGGTGGACTCGACCCAGATCTCCCTGAGTGACGGATCCGGCCTCTCGAGCACCAACCTGCTCAGCCCCGTGGCGTTCACGCAGATACTCCGCTTCATCCGCGCCCATCCGCGATACCCCACCTTCGCGGCCGGGCTTCCCCAGGCCGGCGCCACCGGCTCGCTCCGCACCCGCTTCGTGGGCACGCCGCTGGCAGGACGGGTGAGAGGGAAAACGGGAAGCATCTCCCGGGTCAACACGCTCTCGGGCTATATCGAGCTGGACCGGGGCAGGTTCCTGACCTTCTCGGTGCAAGCGAATCACCACGCCCAGCCTGGCCGGGCAATCCTGGGGGTGATCGACAGCGTTGTGGTGGAAATGGCCAAGGGGGTGCGGTGAGAGCAGGGCGATCCGACAGGCGTGGCGGCAAAGGGTGAGCGGTAGACGGGGGACTTGGCGCTGGAGCCGAGTCCTTGGCCTGATCCTCCTTGGCGCGGTGGTCGTTGCCGCCGCCGTACGGCGGGCCGCCAAGCAGGGCGTCGGTACCGATTTCCATGTGTTCTGGCAGGCGGGATACGATTTTGCCCATGGCCTGCCGCTCTACCAGTCGCTCCCGGGCGCCCGCCACTTCAACTACCCGCCTTTCGCCGCTCAAGCCTTTCAGGTACTCGGCATCTTCCCGCTTCAAACAGCGGCCTGGCTTTTCTACCTCGCCAGCGTCGGACTCATCCTCGTTGCCGTGTGGCTGTCCCGTGATGTCGTCCAGCGGCTCCAGCCCGCGCGACGACCGGGGGCGCTTCCGCTGGTCCTGGCAGTCGTCTTCTCTGCCTCATTCATGCTGGACAACCTGGTGCACGTCCAGGTGAACCTGCTGACGTTTGTCCTCTGCCTTCTCGGCATACGGGCCTTCGTGGCAAGACGTGAGGTCGCGGCTGGAGGCTGGCTGGTTGCCGCCACCGCCATCAAGCTCACCCCGGTGTTCTTTCTGGTCTGGGCCATTGTGCGGGGGAGCCGGCGCAGCCTTGGAGCGGTCTTCCTGTTTGGAGCCTTATGCCTTCTGCTGCCGATGGTGCAGCGGGGTGTGACGCAAGGCTCGGTGGACCTGACGGAATATTACCAGAGTTTCCTTCATCAATTCGCGGCTGGTGGCGTAATCGCGAATCACCGTAACCAGAACCTCGCTGCCCTGGTCTACCGCGCTCTGGTCCCCGGGGCCGCGGAAGACTCGCCCGCATACAAGTACGCCTACTTGTCGCCGCTGGCCGCCGCCGCGCCCGTGATCTACCGAGTGCTGACTGTGATAGTGCTGGCGGCTTTCCTCACCCATATCGTGCGGTTGAGCCTTGCGCGACAGGAGGTTGGCTCGCTCGAGATCTCCGCCGTCTTCCTGACCGGCCATCTGTTGTCGGGGATCACCTGGAAGGCGCACCTGGTCACCCTGCTGTTTGTCTTCTACGCCTTTTTTCTGCTGGAACCAGGAAGGCTGGGGAGAGCTGGGAAGTGGGCCCTCGGATTGGCATGGGCCGGCATCGTGGCAATTGGACTGGGGCGGGATTTGATCGGCAGCCAGCTCCATCACTACCTGGCGGGTTACAGCGTGTTTGTGTGGGTGATGCTGCTACTGTTCGCGCTCAGCATCGTCTGGAGTCAGAAATGGGAGGACAAAGCGTGAGCGGGAAGGAGAATCTTCCCGCTTTTCAGTCCTCCTTCTGCCCGAACAGCGCCATGTTGGACGAATGCCCCGGATTCACCTTGGTTCTGGGGTTGATCCAGTGCACCGCGTTGTTCACCGCGATGCACGCCTCGCCCGCTCCGGTGGCGATCAGCTTGAGCTTGCCGGGATAGTTGGTGATATCGCCGGCGGCGTAGATCCCGGGCACGTTGGTGGCCATCACCTGATCGACCTTGATATCAGCCTTCTCCGTATCGAGTCCCCATTCCTTGATGGCGCCGAGATCGGAGTGGAATCCGAGCAGGGGGATAACGGCGTCGATCTCCAGCGTCTCCTCTTCCTTGGTCTTGCTGTTGAAGATAGTGACCCGCTCGATCTTGCCGTTGCCGTGTAGCGCCTTGACCTCCCAGAAGGTGCGCAAATCGCACCTCCCAGTGCGTTGGAACTCCTGCACCTGGCTGATGGTCGCCTGGTGGGCCCGGAAGCCGTCGCGCCGGTGGATGAGCATGACGGACTTCGCGATGCCTTGCAGGTTCACCGCCCAGTCGAAGGCAGAATCACCGCCCCCTACCAGGAGCACCCGCTGACCCTGGAATAGTTTCGGGTCCAGCACCTTGAAGTGGAGCCCCTTTTCCTCGAAGCTCTCCTCACCCTCGATGCCCAGCTTCCGGGCCTCGAACGCGCCGATTCCGGCGGCAATGACGATGGTCCGGGTCGGATACTCGGACTCCGAGGTCTCCAGCACGAAATGACTGGCTCCGTTCTCCTCCACCCGGCGGAGCCCGGTCACGATTTCGCCCAGGTGGGTGGTGGCTCCGAACTGCAGCGCCTGCGCCGCCATGTCCCGGACCAGGTCCTTGGCCAGCACCTTGGGAAAGCCTGCCACATCGAAGATGTACTTCTCTGGATAGAGAGCCATCAGTTGGCCACCTAGAGCCGGGAGAGCGTCGATGATGCGCGCGGACGCCCCACGCATGCCCGCGTAGAACGCCGCGAACAGGCCGGTGGGGCCCCCGCCGATGATCGATATGTCCTTCAGTTCCTGCTCGGCCATGTTGGCTATGGGCTATGGGCTATGGGCCAATGTCTTAACTGCTTCGATGCTCGGTTGAGTTGGGTGATTCCAGTCCAGAATCTAACCCTAACGGCTAATGTCCATTATCCAAGAGCCACGAGCCCATAGCTGGTAGCCCAGCCCATAGCCCATAGTCCTCACACCCTTTCGCTTCCCGCCGGGACTCGGCACATTGACGGCCATGCCACCGCGACACATCCGCTGGTTGGTCGCCGCGCCGCTGATCCTCGGTGCCGGCCTGAGCGTGGGCGGCTGTCGTGGTGCGGGGCGTTTTCTGGGTGAGCTGTTTCGCGAACGCCCACCGGCGCCACTCGATTCGATGAGCGTTGCCAGCGATGCGCGGATCGACTCATCCGGCTATCTGGTCGGCAGCTTCGTCGGCGAGGGCACCAGCAGGGCGGTGCACCTGCTTTCGAGCGACACGGGACTGGTGGCCGGGCTGGTGCGCCGCTATCGCCGAGACCTCCTGCAGGCTGACCAGCCCTGGGAGCCGCTGGCGCGCGAGGGTGTTGTCACGCTGGGATCCACCGGCGGTCGCCGGACCACGGGCTCGCCCAGGATCGGACGGGCGATGGTCGGCTCGCCTCTGGGTCAAACCGGGGTCGTGCCGCGCGCCATCCTGCTGCGCGGCGGCTCCTGTGGCTGGCGGGGGGCACAGGTCGAGATCATCGTGGATCACGACCGGAGGACCAGGGGTCCGCCGCTGCAAGGCCCGGTATTGGGCTCTCTGACGCGCACCGATTCCTCGGCCCCGGAGACGAATGCCGGGTTTCTCCGGCGCGAGCCGTTTCGCCCGCCGGGTACCGTCCTGTCAGACGAGCTCATCGCCCGAACCGGCAGAGTGATGGATTCGGTGCTCGCGCTTCGCTTCCCATCGCTGGTGCTGAGGGGTCCGGCTGATTCGAGGATCGAGACTAACACCCTGGCCGACGTGGATGCCGCGGATGTGATGGCCTTCCGTTCTGCCCCCGGCAGAGTCCGCTTTGCGGTCTCGCTCCGGGAGCGACGGATAACCGCGGGGAACGACACGCTGCTGGCGGCCACCGTCATGGCATGGGACAGCGCCGGCGCCTGGCAGCAGACAGTCTTTCGCCCGACACTCCTCTCCTATCGTCGCGGCCGCCTCGCCCCCTATGGTGCCCTCCGACGCAGCATCTTCTGGCGGCGGCTCCAGGCGATCAGCGACTTCGGGTTTGAGCGCGACAACCTCTGGATGGAGCAGATCGATGTGGCCGAGGGCAGTGTGATCTGGGGCATCATCCAGCCGGCGGGGAACGTGGTCGTCGCCGCGGCCCAGATGGAGGCGCCCTGCCAGTGAAGATCTATACCAGGACGGGTGACACGGGAGAGACTGCGCTGTTCGGTGGCGGCCGGGTGCCCAAGGATCATCCCCGGGTGGCCGCGTATGGGGATGTGGATGAGCTGAATTCCGTAATCGGCCTCATCCGCGCAACCGAGCCGGTGGAGCTCTTCGATCCGCTCCTCGAGTCGATCCAGCGTGACCTCTTCTCCATCGGCGGGCACCTGGCCACCCCCGATCCTGAACGGGTGCGCAAGGCGCTGGAGAAGGCGACGCTCTCACCGGAACGAGTGAGCGAGTTTGAGCGAGCCATGGATGAAGCAGAACGGGAGCTGCAGCCGCTCAAGGCCTTCGTGCTTCCCGCCGGTACGTCCAAGGCCTCGGCGCTGCATCTGGGGCGCACGGTCTGCCGCCGCGCCGAGAGAAGCGTCGTGCACCTGGCCCAGGGCAGCGACGTGCCCGAGCTCTTCGTGGTGTATCTCAACCGGCTTTCCGACTTGCTTTTCACCCTGGCGCGACTGGCAAACTCCCGGGCCGGCGTGCCCGATGTGACCTGGTGACCAGCGTCATGTTTCAACCGGTCATGGTGCGCCATGCCCTGGGGCGCTACCCCGTGTATGTCGAGCCTGGTGCTCTCGCCCGGCTGGAGCAGCTGGTGAGCCAGCACCTCCCCGGACGTCGCGTGGCCATGATCGCAGATGACACGGCACACCAGCTCTACCGCAACGGGCGAATGGGTGCAGCGCCCTGGGCCGGAGAGACGATCACCTTCGCCGCGGGAGAGAAATCCAAGACCCGGGAGTCGTGGGCTTACCTCACTGACACGCTCATGGAGCTCGGCTTCGGGCGGGACAGCGGGCTGATCGCGCTCGGAGGAGGGGTCACCGGTGATCTCGCCGGGTTCGTGGCTGCGACCTACATGCGGGGAGTGCCCTACCTCCAGGTCCCGACCACCTTGCTGGCCATGGTGGATGCGTCGGTCGGCGGCAAGACGGGAGTGGATACGCCGCAGGGCAAGAATCTCGTTGGGGCCTTTCACCCGCCAGCGGCAGTGCTGGCCGATCCGCTGACGCTCGCCACCCTCCCCGATAAAGACTATCGCGCCGGGCTGGCGGAGGCGGTGAAGCACGGGCTCATCGCGGATCGGGAATATTTCGAGTGGATGGAGGCCAACGCACTGGAGATCTCCTCTCGCGGTTTGGATCCGGTTACCCGCCTCATCAGACGAAGTGTGGAGATTAAGGCCGAGGTCGTTAGCGGGGACGAGCGCGAGTCGGGACAGCGCGCCATCCTCAATGCCGGCCATACGGTAGCTCACGCAGTGGAACGGGCCTCGGGCTACCAGCTCTCCCACGGCGAGGCGGTTGCCCTGGGTCTGGTGGTCGAGTGCGCCCTGGCGGAGCAGCTTGGGATCGCATCACCCGGCCTTCGGAGCAGAGTTGCCGGCTTGCTCGGCCGGCTCCGCTTGCCGACGCGGCTTCCGCGCCTGGACCGGGGCGTCCTGCTGGAGAACATGACCATCGACAAGAAGAATCGGGGTGGACAGGTTCACTTCGCGCTGCCGGTGCAACTGGGAGAAATGCACCAGGAGAACGGCTGGACCGTCCCGGTGAGAGAAGAGGCCATCGAAGCCGCGATAGCCACCGTGGAATGAGGGCTGGGGGACAGCTATGTGGTTGAACTGCAGTCTCTTGCAGTTCATCGGGACACCCGGGCACGGGTCTGGTGTTTCTGCACAAAGTGGATAAAACCACCAAGCGTTTATCCAGTAACATTTTGTGATGTGGAAAGTTTTTTTTGCTTGACCGCGCTCACCGCTATTCCTATATTGGCTCATCCTCTCCGAATAGTCTGGTCACCGCAGCCACAATCGCAGCGCATTTCAACTCTGCCGGGGTTGTCTATGACCGTCGTCCGTACCGGGAAAGCCCGGCCGTTTGCCCGCTCCACTCCTTCCGGCGCGTTCGATCAATACCTGCTCGATATCCAGAAGCTTCCCATGATCTCCGATCCGGACGAGGAGAAGCGTCTGGCCAGATGTGCCCTGGCGGGCGATGAGGTAGCGGCCGAACGCTTGGTCACGGCTAACCTGCGGTTCGTCATCTCCTACGTGAAGAAATACCAGGGACACGGACTCGACCTGTCCGAGCTGGTGGCCATCGGCAACGAGGGACTCCTCAAGGCAGTCAAGAAGTTCGATCCCGACCACGGGGTAAAGTTTATTTCGTATGCGGTGTGGTGGGTACGTCAGGCGGTGTTGAAGGCCCTGGCTGAGCAGACGCGCAGTGTCCGGATCCCTTTGAATCAGAATTCGGCGCTGGTCCGCATGTCCCGCGCCAAGAGCTTTCTTGCTCAGGAGCTCGGACGGGAGCCCACCGACGCCGAGATTGCCATCGCGCTCAACGATACGGTCGACAATATCCGTTCGGCTCATCGGATGACATCGACCGAGGTTTCGCTCGACGCGCCGGTGGAGCGGCAGGACCGGGGGGCCAGCACCTTTGGCGAGCGAGTGGCGGGCACCGGCGGCATCGAGATCGAGGAGATGACGGACGTCCGGCTCCAGCGCGAGTTTATCGACCGCCTGTTCCAGCGGCACCTGACCCCCAGGGAGCGCAAGATTCTCTCCCTCTATTACGGTCTCGAGGAAGGGTCCGAAGCGCTCACGCTGGAGAAGATCGGCGCCCTGCTCGGCGTCACGCGGGAGCGCATCAGGCAGATCCGGGAGCGCGCGTTCGAGAAGCTGCGTGATTCCCCGGATGTACGCTCGCTCAGGGGGTTCTGGGGAGCAGCGTAGCGGAACGAGGGAACGGTTGAACGAGGAACGACAGACGGCGGTGCGTGGCTCAACGGCCACATGCCGCCGTTCTCATTGGGCCGCTAGTCCTCATTCCCTATTACATCGTCCCTCATTACCTCGTTCCGCTACATTTCAGCATGCCTTCCCGGCTTCCAATTTTTCCACTCACGGCGGTGCTGTTCCCTGGTACGCCGCTTCCGCTGCACATCTTCGAGCCGCGGTACAAGCGGATGCTGGCGGACTGTCTCGCTGCCGACCGGCGTTTCGGCATCACGCCAGTGCTCCCTGTGCGCAATGTGCCCGAGCCGGGAACGGTAGGTTGCGTCGCCGAGGTGCGGGTAAACCAGGAGCTGCCGGATGGCCGCTCGAACATCGTCGTGGTCGGCGGCTCGCGGTTCGTGCTCAACCGGGTTCTCGACGAGTCCGTTCCGTATCTCGTCGCCATGGTTCAGACCTTCGATGACGATCCGGAAACCGAGCCTCCCGCGGAGGAGACGAGTATTTTGAGAGCGCTCTTCACCCGTTACTTCGCTGGATTGCGTCAGCTGAATGACGTGGAGCCGGAAGAGCCGGTGCTGCCCGATGATCCTCTGAGTCTCTCCTTTCAGGTGGCTGGAGCGATCGAGTGCGACCCCGGCGTCAAGCACCGGCTCCTGGCAGAACGATCGACCATCCGGCGATTAAAGGCGCTGCTGCTGCTGCTCCCGGTGCTCACCAGTGCAGTCGAGGGGGCGCTCAAGGTACATCAACGCGCACACACCAACGGCAAAGGCGGTGCGGCTCCCGATATCGTCGCAGACCAATGAACTCCTCCCTGATCGATGCGCTGGTCCGGATCGTTGGACGGCAGTGGGTGCGCCACCGGCGTGCCGATCTGGCCACTTACGCCATGGATGGCCTCCCCACTCACGAGTCGGTTCCCGGCCTGGTGATCATGCCGGGGAGCCCGGCTGAGGTGCGGGAGATCGTGCGCCTGCTGCATCTCGTGCAGGTGCCCTTCGTGGCTCGGGGCGCGGGCACCGGGCTGTCGGGGGGTGCGCTTGCCGAATCGGATGCGGTGCTCATCACCCTTACTCGCATGAACCGCATCCTCAGGGTCGATCCGATCCAACGGAGGGCCGTGGTGCAGCCTGGTGTGGTGAATGCCCGGCTCTCCGAAGCCGTTGCCCCGCTTGGGCTCCACTACGTACCAGACCCCTCGAGCCAGGCAGCCTGCACGGTGGGCGGCAACGTGGCCGAGAACGCGGGCGGACCGCACTGCCTCAAATACGGAGTGACCACCAATCACATCGTCTCACTGGAAGTGGTGCTTCCCGACGGCTCGGCTCTCCGGCTCGGCTCCGACCAGGGCGAGGCCTGGGGTCCCGACCTCGTGGGGTTGTTCGTGGGGAGCGAAGGGATGTTCGGGATTGCAACCGAGATCACGGTCAGGCTGGAGCAGATCCCCGAAAGCGTGCGGACGATGTTAGCCGATTTCACCACCGTTCGGGCTGCCAGTGAGGCCGTATCGGCCATCATTGCCGCCGGTATTGTCCCCGCGGCACTCGAGATGATGGACAAGGCCTGTGTCGCGGCAGTAGAAGCTTCCATCTATGCCGCAGGTTACCCCACGGATGCCGCCGCGGTCCTGCTGGTTGAGCTCGACGGCCAGGCCGATGCCGTCGGGGCCGAAGCACACACCGTCAAGGATATCCTGCTCGAGTGCGGAGCCCGCGAGGTGCGGAGCGCATCGACCGCGGTGGACAGGGGACGGCTCTGGCAAGGGCGGAAGAAGGCGTTTGGTGCAATGGGGCGGATTGCACCGGATCTCGCGGTGCAGGACGCCGTGGTGCCCCGCTCCGCCCTGCCGGCGATCATGGATCGGATAGAGGCAATCCGGCAGCACCACGATCTCACCATCAGCAACGTCTTCCATGCTGGTGACGGCAATCTTCACCCGAACATCAGCTTCGACCGGCGCGATCCGGTGGTCAGCGCACGGGTCCAGCTGGCCTGCCGCGAGATCATGGCCGCTTGTGTCGCCGCGGGAGGCAGCATCACCGGCGAGCACGGGGTTGGCTCGGATAAGCTGGACTACATGCCCTGGATCTTCGACGCCCAGACCCTTGGCGCCATGCGGGCTGTCC
>JBDTTD010000074.1:0-10991 GCA_039930805.1 Gemmatimonadales bacterium
GCCCAGATGGATACGGTAGGCGGACGCCCGATCGGACGCGCTGAGCGCGAGCGCGACGAAGGTCAGCGCGATGACGAGGACGAGCGATTGCAAGCGGCCTCGAAAGCCGTCCGCGGTGCGGGACATGAATTCTCCCCGCCACGACTGGTGGCCCGAGCCCGAGTCGGTGATGGTCACTCGGACCTCAACCTGCTTCAGGGCCTGCCGGTTGGTGCGCTCGATCAATGCCTTCTGGGACTGCATGAAGACCTGCTTTCTCGTGTGAGTGAATCTTTACCTTATCCTTCAGACCGGCACGGGCTGGTGCTTCGACCACCAATCCCGGGCCCGCTCCGGTCCACAGCTTTGCCCCGTTGATCTCCCCCGGCCGCCTCGACAGGCCACCGCACCCAGATCGAGCAGGCGAAACCCCAACTGCCCGAGGATGACGGGATAGCCGGCGACCGGGGCGATCGCCCACATGGAGAAATAGACCAGGGGATCGACTGAGAATACCACCAGGAGGAGCAAGGCCAGGAGCCGGACCCGGCCGCGCACCTGCTCCATCAGATCCGGCGGGAGGCACCGAAGAAAGCCCCCCTACATCGGCGGGAGACTGCTCCGGAACCAGGAGGGTTACGTGCTCTTGCATCCCGTTGCTCCGGGCGTATTTGCTACTCCTCGAGCGGGGTGCCGTCGGGCGAAGCGTTTTCCACCAGATCCTCCGCCGCGGGCTCCTTCGAGCGTTCCAGCTTTCGCTGTTTCTTCTCTTCCTTCTGACGTTGCTTCGCGATTTCCTTTTGCCGCTTTTCGAACCCGTAGTTACGCTTTGGCAAGAATACTCCGAGTGAGGCAGTCCGGCCGGCAGGCGGCCGGACGCTAAAGAGACCCGCGTGGCGATCGGCTATCTGCTAGCCGGCTACCACTCGAGCAGGCCGTCTTCCTCGAGAAAGGCCGCGACCAGGACCAGCGAAGGGAAACTCGGAGCCTCCTTGAAGACTCGAGCGGCATCGCGCAGCTCGGGCGACGCATGCTGTCCGCTTCTGAGCCGGAACTGCCGGTGGGTAATCGCCAGCTCGTTGAAGACCCGGCGAAGTGAGCTGGCTTCGCGGGTGGGAGCCGGTGGGGTGGTTGACCCGGCGAGCACTGCCGCTTTCGGCGGCCGGGCCTCCGACTTCAAGGGCTTGGCGCGCTTGGCACGGGGGCGTGAGGCACGGGCCCTCTGATCGAGGGCAAGTCCGACTTCGACCACGCGCGCCTGGACTCGTTGGGCCAAGGGATGAGTTGAGGTAGACGGCGTCGGGCCTGGCTGAGCCGGTTTCTTTTTGGGCATGAGGTCCTACCAGAGAGGGGGCTGCCACATCAAGGAGGAAGCGGAAGCAATTGAAACATAACCTCGTCGAGCCCCCTACATCAGTGCGTCGAGACAACTCGCTGTCGTACCGGACGATGCGGTCGCCTTATCTACCTCGAAGCAGGCGGGTCAACGCCCGATCCAAGGCGGCGGCAAACGCCTGCTTTGCTCTGCTGTCGTAGGGCGGCGGTCCCCCGGTTACCGCTCCTGCCAGTCGCGCGCGGTCCATGAAGTCCCGGATGGAAAGCCGCTCCCCGATCGTCTCCGCGGTATGCTCCTCCCCTCGAGGGTCCAGAACTACCACGCTCCTGGGCACCAGAAGCGCAGCGAGCGGAATGTCCTGAGTCACCACCAGGTCGCCCGGCTCGGCGTGCTCCGCTATGTACTGGTCGGCCACGTCGGGCCCACCATCTACCCGCACGGCGGTGACTAGCGGGTTCCCTGCCGGGGGCTCCAGCCGCTGGTTGGCCACCAGGACCGTTGCGACGGTGAGCCGCTTCGCCGCGCGAAACACCAGCTCCTTCACATCCCGCGGGGCGGCATCCGCATCTATCCAGATTCTCAGGGTCACCTCAACTGGCGGGTCATGCGCGCCACCGGGATTTCCACTCCATTGGGAAGATGCAGCTGAAAGCGCTCGGTCACCGTAAAACCGAGTGCCTGATAGAGCGGTTCTCCCGGAAGGGTGGCCACCAGAGTCAGCGTGCGGAACCCTGCGGTGGCCGCGGCAGCACGGCACTCGTCAAACAGCCGGCGCCCTACTCCCTTGCGCGCCATCGCCGGATCCACGAAGAAGGCCCGGATCCGGGCCGGCTCGACCTCGGGGTCGAGAAGCGGGTCCGGGCCCTCCTTCATCTGATCACCGCCGAAGAGCGTCCGCCGGCGGCTCCAGCCCCCCGCACCTACCAGCCGCCCCTCCCACTCAGCGACCAGGTAGGTGCCATCGTCAATGAGCTGGGTATCGGTGCCGAACACGAAGCGAAGCAGGCTCTCGACCTGGGTGGTGCTGTAGTATCCGTCGCTCAGGGCGCGGGCCGACCGCTCGATCAGTTCGTCGATGGCGGGCACATCGGCCCGCGTGGCCGTCCGGACTCGAAGGGCAGGCTCCACAGACAAGGCGGCGTGCCCTGCTCAAGGCTCCACCGGCCGCAGCGCCTCAAGCCGCGCGCCCAGGTCCTTGGGACGGGTACCGAGCAGGTCCCCGGTGACGCTGACATAGATCTCCGGGCCACCCCGGCCGAACCCGGTCGCATTAGGGTATGTCAGCACCCAGGCGCGCGGCTTGCCGGGCAGACTCGGAACCCCCTCAAAGGCAAACCGGTTGGAGAGCGGGCCCAGGGTGGCACCTGGGTTGGGACCTACCAGTTTCCCGGCAGTAAAGCGGGCGCCGGCATAGGACGCGCCGGCGAGTGCCATGCCGATGACGAGAAGCAGAAATAGCGCTTTCATGGGCCTCCTGGGATGGCTGGCGATTGGGGGTAAGTGAGCTCTATCCTGGCGAAAATGCGACATGCTGCGCCTGGGGCGTGTCGCAAATGGGGCCCTAAGGCTTCTCCCCGGCCGCCGCCCGGCGAGCCTCGGCCAGGTACGCCGGCTCCAGTTGCATCAGGCTGGCCATATTCCTGACCAGGTGCGTCTCATGGTCGCTCAGCCGCCCGTCGGCCAGGATGACACCCCACATCACTTCGGCGAGCACCATTTTCTGGGCAAGGCTGTACTCCGAGGTAACCACCCGGGTGAACTGAAAGTGGTCCAGAGACTGTGCCCGGGCCTCCTCCGCGAGCCGGATGAGCTCCGCGCCCGACGAGGGGTCGAGGCCGAAATGACGCTGGAGGGTTCCTTCGATATGGCGCCGCTCCTCAGCGCTGAACTCGTCGTCCGCATGGGCGAGCTCGAGCAGCAAAGCACAGGCAGCCAGCTGTACCGAGTTGGAAGACGGCCTGTTTCCGGGTGCGGCCCCGGAGTCCGCTGGCCCGAGACCTCGGACGAATCGGCGAATGGCTTCGAGCATTCAGCGCTCGATCACGGCAGCGGCACCTCAGCGGTCGGCCCCACCACCGTGGTCCACGGTCGTACTCGCCAGGCAGTGACAAGACCGCGCTGGACGTAGGGGTCCGCTGCCGCAAAGGCGCGGGCTACATCCGGCGTTTCGCCCCGGAACAGCAGCACCCCCGCGTCTACCGGATCCGCCAGCGCTCCACCCAGTATCAGCTCACCCCGCTCGACGAAGGGACGGGCGAACTCAAAATGGGATGCGCGGAGAGGCTGGCGCCGGGTCAGGTAGTCGGGGACGTAATCGTAGAAGAGTAGATAGTGCATGTGCAAAGTTATCCAGCGGTAGCGACCTACAGAAGGGCGAGCGCCTAAGAGTCACCGCTGACGTCCGACGCGAACAGCCTGACCTCGGAGCCATCCTCAGACAGGCGGATCATCCGCTCGAAGCGCATGCCGATTTTTTCCAGCACCCGGTGAGAGCCCGTGTTGTCGTCATTTGCGATGGCCACTACCCGCCTGAGGCCCAACACAGCCCTGGCGTGGTTCATGACGGCCGTTGTTGATTCGAGCGCGTACCCCCTGGACCGATAGGGCGGGAGAAAGGCAAACCCGATATCGACATCGCTCAAGGTCTCCCGCTTCAACAGACCGCAGATCCCGATGGGCCGCGCTGACCCCTTGACCTCGACAATCCACAACCCGAACCCGTGGCGGGCGTAGCTGTCCACGGGTCCGGTGAGGATGTACTGGCGCGCATCCTCGGGGGTCCGGACGCCTTTGTCCCCGATGAATCGAAGGAAGGCAGAGTCGTTCAGCAGCTCGACGATGAATTCAGCATCGTCCAGGGACATCCGGCGCAGACTCAGCCGTTCCGTTTGGAGGACGACGCCGCAATCCATGGCAGGGCCGCCTGGCGTCATCAGGTCGGGCTGGCGTCCAGCTCGACTTCGATCCCGCCGACCAGCCCCGCCACGAAGTTGTAAATCGCGCAACCGATGGCGGTGAAGATGAAGCCCACAACGCCATAGATGATGGGTAATGCGAAAGCAAATCCGGTCCCAAGAGCGTTTTTATTGGGAGAGTACATCGCCGCGATGAGGATAAACGGCAGGGCCACCACGCCGACGAGGGTATAGAGCACCCCGACAACTTTGGCCGTCTGGGCTACGCCGAATCTACGAATCCGTGCCATGGTCTCTCCTGGTGGGGTGGTCGGCCACACGCGTGGACGTGTCGGGAATCACGGCCCGGGCCAGTAAGAGCTGGGATCTTAGCAGTCCCTTACCCGAGAGCGCCCCTATGCCGGCCATATTCCGCTCACCCGCGCGTGTCCTGCTCCTTTTGACCCTCGCCTGTGGTGGCGGGCGGGCTCCGGATACGGTCCCGGATCCCGACTCCGGCGATCAACCCCGGGTCCGGATCGAGAATCGCGCCTCGCTGGACATGGACATCTATGTCTTGCGCAACGACGGCGAGCGGATCCGGCTGGGCTTCGTTCCCGGCGGCGAGAAGGCGACGTTTGCCCTCCCAGCCACCGTCACATCCGGAGCCAGCACCATCCGCTTCGAGGCGCAGCCGGTCCGTCGCGGCGGCGAGCCGGTGGTCAGCGAAATATTCGGGGTCCACACCGGCGAAGCGATCGCCTGGTCGATACCCCCACAGTAGCGGCCGAGGTTCAGGTGGCAACCCGACTGGACAAAACCATCAAGCGCGAGCTGGAGCTCGCTGGAAAGCTCTATACCGTGAGCGTGGGTCCCGAAGGAGTGAAGGTCGTGCCTAAGGGTGGCCGCAAGGGTCACGAGATCTCCTGGGCAGGACTGCTGAGCGGCGAGGTGGAGCTGCGGCTCGACCTCAACCTGTCGCTCCACATGTATGACGCCCTGAGTCAGGCCGACTGATACGACTGGAATGTTAGTGCCCGGGGCGGGACTCGAACCCGCACGGGATTGCTCCCAAGGGATTTTAAGTCCCTTGTGTATACCATTTCACCACCCGGGCTAAGGGGCAAGCAAATATATCGTCTTAATCGGGAATCGTCTCCCGCCTCACCCCGCGCGACGCGCGGCTGCTCCAGGTGACCGGCAGACGCTGGTATCGCTCCTCAAATTCGCGCCCGATCTCGGCCACGACCCTCGCCTCCCGTTCCGCCGGCGCCAGCACCACCACTGCCCCACCCCACCCTGCTCCAGTGAGCCTCGCCCCGTAGGCGCCGTGCTCCACCGCCGACGCCACGATGAAGTCCGCCTCCGGAATGGTGGATTGGTAGTCGTCGCGCAGAGACTCGTGGCCCTGGACGAGCAGCCGGCCCAGAGTGGGCAGGTCGCCCGCGGCCAGCGCGTCCGCGGCGCTCCTGGTGCGAGCCGTCTCCGTTACCACGTGACGCACACGCGGGACCAGGGGTGGCGGTAGCCGGCGGCCGACCTCCGGCAGGTCGCCTGGGGATAGTTGCGCCAGGTACGCGAGTCCAGGACGCCAGTCTCGACAGAAGGCGAGCGCTTCCTCGCACTCACGCCGCCGTTCGTTGAGGGCACCGCCGGTGAGCCGGTGAGACACGCCGGTCTCCACGATCCAGAGCCGGCCGGGAAGTGGAACCGGGCGTAGCGCACCGCTGGCTGTATCGAAGAAGAGGGCCGAGCCCCGATCTGCGTGCGCCGAGATCGTCTGATCCATCCTGCCGCAGCGGACCCCGACCTGGTGATACTCGGCGCGAAATGCCACCTCGACCAGGGCCGCGGGCGAGAGTCGCTTCCCCGCCAGCAGGCTCAGCGCCTTGGCGGTCGCCACCGTCAGCGCGGCCGACGAGGACAGGCCCGCGCCCAGGGGAAGATTGGTGCTGAACGCCAGCTCTGCCCCGGACGGGGCGGCGCCGAGCGGCCGGAGCTCCCGCACCACGCCGACGATGTAATCGGTCCACCCACGCCGCATCGGTCCGTCGATGTCGATCGGGTGGACCTCGCCCTCGCTGTCCGAAATAAAAGCCCAGCGTTGGGCCGCGCGGCCCGTCACCGCGGTACGCCGCTCCAGGGCCACCGGCAGGACCGGACCGCCGTTATAATCGGTGTGCTCCCCCAGGAGATTTACCCGCCCGGGCGCCGATGCCGCCACCGTGGGCCGGGTAGCAAAGGTCGAAGTAAATAGCGAAGTTGCCACCCTCGCCGGCGACCGGCGGGTAGGATGGGAAGGCTTCTCTCGGGAGGTATTGTGGGGCATTGTCTGCGGCGCCTCGGAATTCTCGCCTGCCTGGTGATACCATCGCGGGTGTGGGCGCAGCTACCACCGGTCGGCGTGCCGGGCGGCACCGTCCGAATCGAGCTCGACGGCTCGTTGGAGACGTTCGACCGGCGCTTCCGAAACGGCCAGCGCGAGACTTATGGCGCCGACCTGGCCAGCCCGGCCCTGGGAAGCGATCGAATCCCCAGCCTGGCGGAAGCTGACGCGACGATCGCCCGGATCATCGGCAACCCGACCTACCGCCTCAATCTAGGCGCGCTGAGCGCTGATGTATTGTCCGATGTCGGCCGTGGAGTCTTCGGGCTCGGGCTCGGGCTGACCAATCAGATCACGATCTTCGGACGAATTCCGCTGGTGCGAGCCAGGGTGCAGTCCCGCCTGGCGCTCAACTCCGCCAATGCCGACGCCGGCCTGAACCCGGGCGAGGCCGGACAGCTTCCATTCTTTCAGGAGTTCGACGCCGCGCTGGCCACCCTGAGCAGCAAGCTCGCCGCCGGCGACTACAACGGGAATCCGGCGCAACTGGCGCTGGCCCAGGCCACGCTGGCTGAAGGCACCGCGCTGCGGACGGATCTGTTCGGGTTGCTGGCGGACCCCGCCACTGCGTCGCCCGTGGTTCCCACCGCAACGAGCGGGACCGGGGCCGCGGTGCTGACCCGGGTAGAGGGGCTTCAGAATACCCTGGCCTCCAGTCTGGCCGTGCCCGGCTTTGCCCTGGACCCCGTGCTTCCGGCGGATCCGTTGGGCAACGATGGGCTGATCCAGCTGCTCTCCAACCCGCTTGCCCTTCGAGTCGGGGAGTCAAGCGTCACCTTTCGCGGCGACGCGGAAGCGGGTGCCGCGATCACGCTGATCGATCGGTGGGATCGCGGCCCCCGACGCGGCGGGCTCCGGGTCGCGGTCTCGGGACTGGTGCGGTTCCCCACCGGCGTCCGCGAGCAGCCCGACCGGCCGCTCGACATCGGCACCGGCGATGGCCAGACGGATATCCAGGTCGATGTCGTCACCGACCTCGGCACCGGCGCCTTCGGTGCGCGGCTGGCGGGGAGTTATATGCGACAGCTGCCTTCCAATATTACGGCCCGGGTGACCCCAGCCAGCCAGCCATTTGTCGGGCCCGGCCGGCTCGCGCTGGTACGGCGAGACCCGGGCGATATCATCTCCATCGACGTACGGCCCTTTTTCCGCCTGGCCCGCACCCTGGCTCTACAGGCCGGCGTACAGTACTGGAACCGGACAGCTGACCAGGTGACCTACGCCTCACCGGCGCAGGCGCTGCCGGGGGTCGATGCGAGCGTGCTCGCCGAGGAGACGGCGGCCAACGCGGCGGTGCTGTCAGGCGGCATTACCTACTCCAACCCCGGACGGTTTACGCCGGGAGGAAGGGGGCTGCCGGTGGATGCGAGCTGGAGCTATGAGCGGGTGGTGCGATCGAAGAAGGGCCGGGTGCCGGACACCCATCGAGTCCAGGCGAAGCTGAGGCTGTATTTCGGATTGTGGTAAGGGCTAGCGGCGCTTCGCGACTGCCGGAGCTCGCAATAATGCCTGCGCATGCCTGCGGGCCGCATCACCCTCCGTGTCGCCCAGCATCCGGGCGATCTCGTTCACCCGATCTTCCCCATGTAGTACCTGCACGTCGCTGGTGGCGATCCCCGCGCGTGCCTGCTTCGAGACCACCAGGTGCCCGTCTGCCCGGGCGGCGATCTGTGGCAGGTGGGTGATCACCAGCACCTGATGCCGGTCTGCCACCTCAGCCAGCGCCGAGCCCACCTGCGCCCCGGTTTCTCCTCCGATGCCCTGATCGACCTCATCGAAGACCAGCGTGGCAATGGCGTCGTGCTTGACCAGCACCACCTTCAAGGCCAGCATCAGCCGGGAGAGCTCGCCCCCAGAGGCAACCTTGGCGAGCGCCTTGGCCTCGAGTCCAACATTGAGCTGGACGTTGAGCTGCACGCTCTCCTGTCCATGTGACCCGGGCTCGGGCAGCGAAACCAGAGCTACCGACAACTTGCCTCCGGGGAGGCCCAGTTGAGGCAGCAGGCGGTTGACGCCTCGAACCAGCCGGTCCGTCGCCTCACGGCGCCGGGTGCTGAGGGCATCCGCGGCGGTGCGCAGCGCTCCTTCCGCGGCCGCTCGCCTGGCAGCCAAACCACGAAGATCGGTGTCGGCCGTATCCAGGAGATCCAGCTCTGCCGCAGCCTGATCCCGGGTAGCAAGCACATCGGGAAGGGCGGCGCCGTACTTTCCCGTCAGACGGGAGAGCAGATCACGACGGCGCTCCACCAGGGCCAGCCGCTCCGGATCCTCCTGTACCGAGCCGGCATAATCGCCGGCCAGGCGGGTCAGCTCGGAGAGATTGGCGTAGCCGGCGTCGAGCATCTCGCGCCATGACGCTACGCTGGGATCGAGCCGCTCGAGACCGGTGAGAGCCCGGTCGGCAACGCCGAGGGCTCCCAACGCGTTGCCCGCCTCGCCCTCCAGCGCTTCCACGATCCGCTGGGCTTGCTCCACCAGCGTGCCTGCCTGACTCAGGCGCCGGGATTCGACCTGCAGCGACTCATCCTCTCCCGGCTTGATCCTGGCCGCATCGATCTCTGCTACGACGTGCCGGAGATAGTCCGCCCGGCGGCGCACTTCGTCCCGGCGGGCGGCGAGACCGGACTCCTCTTCTCGGAGCCGGGCGACAGCAGCATGGGCCCCCGCCACCGCGGTCCGGTCCGGCTCGGCGTGCGCAAAGGCATCCAGGATCTCGCGCTGCGCCTCGGCGTGCAACAACGACTGGGTCTCGTGCTGCCCATGGAGATCCACCAGAAGCGCCCCGAGCCGCGCGAGCACGGCCGCAGTGGTGGGGCTACCGTTAACCCAGGCACGGGAGCGGCCCTCGCAGGAGACCTCCCGCCGCACCACGACTCGACCGTCGTCCACATCGAGCCCAAGCTCTTCGATCCGATGGCGGGTCGGCGCGTCGATGCCTTCAAAGGCACCCTCGACCACCGACTTTGCGGCCCCAGGGCGTACACTGGCTCCAGCCGCGCGCTCACCCAGCAGCAGTGAGAGGGCGTCTATCAGCATCGACTTCCCCGCCCCGGTCTCGCCGGTGAGCACGTTGAGCCCGGGGCCAAGCTGAAGGGTGACGTCGGCGATCGTGGCGAGGTCTCGAACCCGAAGTTCGGTGAGCATTACGAGCCCTGCTGTCTTCCCGACAGATCGCCCCAGTGAAGTTTCTGCCGCATGCGTCCGAAGAAGCCGTCGCCGCCCAGACGGATGAGGCAGACCCGGTGGTCGGCGCGGCACACATCCACCGACTCGCCCGGCGCCAGCGTGGTCCCAGTCTGACCATCGAACGAGACCAGCAGATCGTCCGACCAGCCGGCTATCGGCTCGATCACGATCCGGTAGCTAGCGGGAACGACGAGCGGCCGCACCGCCAGGGTATGCGCCGCGAGGGGAGTGACGATGATAGCCTCGACCCCGGGTACGACAATCGGTCCGCCGGCGCTCAGGCTGTAGGCGGTGGATCCGGTGGGGGTGGCGACGATGATACCGTCGGCACTGTACGGCCCGACGTTGTCGCCCTGGATGAACACATTGACACGGATGACCCGGGCCACGCCGCCCTTATGGACGGTGACATCGTTCATGGCCATCTGGGTGGAGCGGGTTTCGCCCTCCGCATCCCGGATGGCGGCCCGAAGCGCCTGTCGCCGCTCGATCTCGAACTTTCCCGTGACCAGCGATTCCAGCGCCGCGTCCAGCGACTCGCGTGTCGCCGTCGTCAGGAAACCAACCCGTCCGAGGTTCACGCCGAGAATCGGCGTTTCTCGGCCGCCGAGGAGACGGGCGCCCCGGAGCAACGTGCCATCGCCGCCGAACGTGATCAGTGCGTCGAGCGCCACCGACTCGAAGCTGGGGACCTCCCGGCTCCAGAACGACTCCAGCCGTGGCTCGCAATAGAGCGTGATCCCGCGATAGGGCGCGGCGAGAGCCACCTGCTCCAGCACACCCTTGAGGTCTCCGTATCGGGGGTTGCCGACGACACCGACCTTCATCTGGCCTCGAGGGTCTCTTCGTGCTGCAGCGCGGCGACACGGCGGGCAATTCCCGCCGCGGTCAGCCCGAAGCTCTCGAGCTGCTCGGCGCGGGGCGCCTGCTCGATCAACCGATCGGGCACGCCCAGCGCAACCACCCGAACCTCGGGGTGCGTTGTCTGCAGCGTCTCGGCCAGGTAGGCACCGAATCCGTTGACGATAGTTCCCTCCTCGACCGTCACGAGAATGCGATGCTGCTGAGCCAGGGATTCCAGCATTGCCGCATCCATCGGCTTGATGAAGCGGCAGTTCACCACCGCGCAGTCGATTCCGTCCTGCGCCAGCAGCTCGGCGGCTTCGACCGCGGGGAGCACCATCGTGCCCACTGCCAGGATCGCGGCATC
>JBDTTD010000075.1:0-10946 GCA_039930805.1 Gemmatimonadales bacterium
CGGACGCGAAGGCGATCTTCCCACCCGCCTCGGTGTAGAACAGCGGCTTCTGGCCAAAGTGGTCGCGAGCCAGCAGCAGGCGCTGCCGGGTTCGATCCCAGATGGCAAAGGCGAACATGCCGCGCAGCCGCGCGACCATCTTCTCCCCCTCCTCCTCATAGAGGTGGACGAGGACTTCGGTATCGCTGCGGGTGCTGAAGCGATGTCCCTTCGCCACCAGCTCGGCGTAGAGGCTCTCGAAGTTGTAGAGCTCGCCGTTGAAGACCACCACCACGGTGCCGTCTTCGTTCGCGAGCGGCTGATGCCCTCCTGCCAGGTCGATGATGCTGAGTCGGCGCATGCCGAGGCCGAGACCATCCTCGACGAAGGTGCCCCAGTCGTCGGGTCCGCGATGCGCGATGGCGTCGCACATCCGGAGGATCTCCGCCTCGCTTACCCGCGCCGAACCGGCCTTACCCGCGATGCCGCACATGTCAGGCTGCCTTCTTCCTGCCCCAGGCCACCATCATGTAGCCGGCCGAGAACGGGATCAGGTTATCGAGCATGGTCCAGGCCCGGAGAGCGGGATAGACCGCGGAATACAGCTTGTACGCCGTGCCCACCTTATTCAGCGCCTCGGCCGACATCGGCGCGGTGTCGCCATGAAAGTCCTGCTGCTCGGTGTCCTTGCCCTTCATCGACTTCCTGTGGTATGCGTAGTTGAGCAGGTCCTCGATCGACTCGGTGAAGAAGCGGCAGTAATCGTCGATCCCGGCCACGGTCAGCCCGTGGCGCTCCATGATGGCCCGGGTGGCGGCGGGCGGATAGCCATCGCGCGCGTGACCGAAGCCCTCGGTGTCCGCAGTGAAGCCGAGCAGTCGCTTGAGGACGAATCCCGGCCGCCCACTCTCGCCCTTGGGGGCCATGAAGAGGAAGTCGCCGCCCGGCTTCAGCACTCGCACCATCTCGCGGAAGAACGTGTCGTCGTCCTCGATGTGCTCCAGAAAGTTGATGGCGGCAACCACGTCGAATGAGGCGCTCCGAAAGGGCAACTCGGCGTCACTGGTCTGGAGTACCCGATCGCCCACCAGCTGCTTGGCGGAGCGCACATGGTCGCGCTCGAAGTCGGTGCTCACCCAGGTGCCGCCCCGATCGCGGAGGAAGTGCGAGGTCAGGCCGGTGCCGCACCCCACTTCGAGGCACAGGCGTCCCGCCGATGGCGGCAGGTGCCGCATCAGGGCGTTCACCGTCTGCTTCTTCTTGAGTGAGCGACGATACAGTTGTAACTGCCACGGTTCGGTCAAATGGATCTCCTCGGTGTCATCCTGAGCGAAGCGAAGGAGGCGAAGCGTCCGCTCGCTAAGGGCCCTAGCTCAGTTCCCCGCTTCCACGGTACTCCTCCAACGTCCTCCGAATCCCTTCCCGTAAATCTACCTTGGGCTCCCAGTCCAGCACCCGCCGGGCTCTCGAGGTATCGAACTCTGAGTCGCTATGGAAGAAGTCCATTCGCCGCCGGTAAATCGGCGGATCGATCGCCAGGGCGGCGCTGATGTCTTCCACGACCCCGGCCAGCGCGAGCATTGGGGCGAGCGGCAGCCTGACTCCGTAGCGCGAGCTGCCGGTGGCTCGGGTGACCTCGTCCAGGAGTTCCCCCAGGGTGCAGGCGCGAGGACCGGCTACGATGAGCCCTTCGCCCACCGCCTGGTCCCGCTCGCAGGCCTTGAAGAACGCCGAGACGACGTCGTTCACATAGACCATGTGGCGGCGCCCCTTCCCCGACCCGAAGAGCGGGAACCGACCCCGGCTCACACCCTTGAACATCTTGAGCAGGCGCTGATCGCGGGGGCCGTAGACGTCGGCCGGACGAAGGATCACTGACTGTAGCCCGCAGTTTTCGGCGAAGTCTCGCACCAGCCGTTCCGCGGTGACCTTGGTCCGCTCGTAGATGTTGCCGGGCGAGAGGCGGGACTCCTCGTTGGTGACTCCGGGCGCGCGGTGGCCGTAAATACCGATGGTGCTGCAATAGACGAAGCGCTCGACCCGTTCGGCCGTTGCCGCTTGGAGCAGATGCCGGGTTCCATCCAGATTGATCGACTCGAAGAACTCGTCGCTCTTGCCGCCCTCCCGCATGGCCACGGCCAGGTGGAAGATGTGCGTCGCCCCCCGGGCGGCGCGGCGACAGAGATCGGTATCGGTGATGCTTCCGGAGAACACCTCCGCCCCCATCCGGGATAGAAGCGCGGCGTTGGCCTGCTCCTCCGGCCGCTCGGTCAGCCCCAGCACCGCCACCTCGGCGCCACGCCGCCTGCCCTCTTCGGCGAGATGCGAGCCGATAAAGCCGGTTCCCCCGGTGACCAGGAGTCTCATCCGAAGCGCTCCGCCAGCGCGGCGACGATACGGCCGCTCGCCTGTCCGTCGCCATAAGGATTCACCGCGTTGGCCATGCGCTCGTAGGCGGCGCGCGACGTCAGCAGCTCGCTCGCCACGCCTACGATCCGGTCCCGGTCGGTGCCGACCACGACTGCGGTTCCGGCCGCGACCCCTTCGGGCCGCTCGGTCACCTCGCGGAGCACCAGTACCGGCTTGCCCAGCGAAGGGGCCTCCTCCTGGACGCCGCCGCTGTCGGTGAGCACCAGGTAGGCGCGGTTCATCAGCTGTACGAACTCCACGTAATCGACCGGCGGGATCAGGTACATCCCGGGCAGGTCGCACAGGAGGCGCTCGACGGTGGCCTTGACCTGAGGGTTGGGGTGGACCGGCAGGACGAACTGAAGATCAGGGTGACGCCCAGCCAGCTCGCGTATGGCGGCGCAGGTGGACTCCAGCGGTGCGCCAAAGCTCTCCCGGCGGTGGGTGGTGACCAGCACCAGCCGGCGGGCTGGATCGAGCGACGCCAGACCCGGGGCTCGGAAGGTGTAGTTCGGGCGAACGGTCTGGAGCAGCGCGTCGATGACAGTGTTGCCGGTCAGGTGCACTTCGGCGGCGGGTACTCCTTCACGCAACAGCGCGGCCCGGGCCTCTGCGGTCGGGGCAAAGTGGATCGAGGCCAGCCGGGTGGTCAGGACCCGGTTCATCTCCTCCGGGAAGGGCTGATAGCGATCGCCGGTGCGGAGACCCGCTTCGACGTGGCCCGAGGGGATTTTTTCGAGGAATGCCGCGAATGCCGCCGCGAAGCTGGTCATGGTGTCCCCCTGCACCAGCAGGACGTCGGGGCGAATCTGTTGGAGCAACGGCGGCAGCCGCTCCAGCACGCGGGCGGTGACCCCGGCGGGTGACTGGCCGGCCACCATCAGGTCGAGATCGTGATCGGCCACCAACCCGAAGACGTCCAGTACCTGATCGAGCATCGCCCGATGCTGAGCCGACACACAGACGACGCTCTCGAAACGGTCGGGTGCGTTTTGCAGCGCCTGCACTACCGGCGCCATTTTGATCGCCTCCGGTCGGGTACCGAAGACGCTGAGAACCCGGATCATTGCCTGGCGGTGACCGCCCCCAACCGCTCGGCAAGGGTTTGCAGGGTGACGAAGCGAAACCCCCGCTCGAGCACGGTGGCAAAGACCTGGCGCAGGATGCGGTCCCGCACACCCTCGTAGCACGGGTGACCGTACAGAATCACCGAGTCGTGCGCGTCGAGATGCTCATTCAGCAGGCGGAACACCTCGGGCTCCGGCGTACCCCGCGCGCCGTGGAACTCGAGGAACGGGATGGTACGTGGGCCGGACAGTGTCACGGGAACGGTCCAGTGCCTTGCTGGCTTGCCGGCCACTGTCGCCCGGGCAGGCTCACCACCGATGGCATCGCCGTTGTACAGAAAGCCCAGCCTGTCGAGCAGCATCATGACCCGCTCGTCGGAATAGAATCCGGGCGAGGAGAAACCGGCCGGCTTCCCGAAGTGACGCACGAAATGACGGTACGACTCCTCCACATCGGCCTGGAGGGTGGCATCGGGAAGCTGGTGGAAGCGGCGGCTCCAGATGACATGGTCCATGCCGCCGTGAAGACCGAGCTCATGACCTTCCGCCTGGAGACCCTGGAACAGTGGAATGAAGGAGAGCCCCACCGGACGGGACAGTGCGGTCTCGATCAGAAAACGAGGCCAGCCGGTTTTCTTGATGAGGTGGACCGCGTCGCGGTCGGCGAGCTTGGCCTTGGAGCGGGCGGTGCCAGCGCCAATCCACTCGACCAGGTTGGTGGACCGGCCCATGTTGACGAAGAACGTGTTCGGCACACCGAAGTCGCGACACACCTCCCGAATCTTCGGGATTCCGTCGGTGGCACAGACGCGATGATCGACGTCCCAACGGAACGCGAACAGCCGTTCAGTCACCGTGCCGTCCGGGAGGCAACTTCGCGGTAGATCTGCTCGAACTTCTCCGCCGACCGATCCCAGTCGAACATTTCGAGGGCGCGCGCCCGGCCGGCCTGGCCCATCGCCCGCCGCCGCTCCGGGTCAGCCAGGAGGGATCCGATGGCCTGGGCGAGGGCCGTGGAATCGCCCCGCGGCACCACCAGCCCAGTTACGCCGTTCTCAACCACTTCCGGCAGCCCGCCCGCATCGCTCGCCACCACCGCGACCTCACAACCCATGGCCTCCGCCGCCGGAATTCCGAAGCCCTCCTCCAGAGACGGGATGACCGACACCGCGGCGGCACGATAGTAGGGCGGCAGCTCGGTGTTCGGCACCCAGCCCAGGAAGGTGACGTCAGAGCCGAGCCCCAGCCCCTCGGCCAGGCGCATGAGCTCGGGACGCTCGAATCCATCGCCGGCCAGCACCACTTGGAGATCGGGGAAGCTGGGCTTGAGCTGCGCCGCGGCCTCGATGAGGAAGCGAATCCCTTTCCGCGGAAAGAGCTGACGGCAGGCGAAAATCATGTTGGGCCCGAAGCGCGAGCTCCGGCGGTCACCGTTCTCGTCCGGACTGAAACGGCGGAGGTCAGTGCCGTTGAACACCAGGTGGATGCGATCAGCAGGCGCGCCGGCCCGCAACGCGTGCTGCCTACAGTCCTCAGTAATCGCGGTCAGTGCGCCCGCGTGGCGGAGCGTCCACTTGAGCGCCGGGCGAACGTACCAGCGGGTGGGAAAATCGTAGCCCTGCTCCGGATTCACGTAGACGTCACCACCGTGCATGGTGATGATGCTGGGCACCCCGAGCTTGCGCGCCGCAAGTACGGCGGCGGGACCGGTTGGTATCGCCCAGTGCGCGTGAATCACGTCGGCTTTGCCCTCCCGGGCCTCGCCCAGGATGGCTCGGTACTGCGCCTCGAGATAGTTCGCCATCACCGCCAGCCGGGCAAATTTCCCCAACCAGGTCACCCGGCTCTGAGCCACCCGTCCATAGGTCAAGTCAGCCGGGAGCTCCAGGGGGAAGCGGACGATCTTCACGCCATCGAAGGTGTCCTCCCGGACCAGGGATGGATCTCCCGGGGTGACCACGGTGACCGAGTGTCCCCGCTGCACCAGGTGACGATTGATATCGTGAACGTAAGTGGCCTGCGTGTCGCTGGCGTGCTGAGGATACCAATAGGTGGGACAAATGATGCGCAACGGTGTTCCCAGCCCCCCGGATCGACGAGGGGACTTCCTTGGTGCTGCAACCACCAGTCCCCCTGCAGTCATAGTATGATCATTTCAGAAGATAGCTGCTGCGCTAAGGCTAGAAGAACGGCCGCCAAAGATCAACATTTATGCCATCTGGAGGTCCCTGCATTGGCGGGATTGTGCGGTCAGGCGGGCCGACTGAGGAATGAGTGCAACAGGAATGTGCTGACTTGGCGCCCCGGATGTCATGAGGAGGCAGGGTTTTGGACCTGCGTAAAGCCCGGAGGTGGTGGTCGGAAGCGGCCGGTAGAGAGCGGCGAACCGGCGGGTTCAGCTGCCCAGGAGAGCGCGAACCTTATGGGCGAGATCGTCCTGGGTGAACGGCTTGGAGAGGAAGGGCTCGCCCGGTTCCAGGAGCCCGCCCTGGAACACCTCCGAGGCGAACCCCGACATGTACAGGATCGGCTTGCCGGGCCAGCGCTGCTCGACGTGGCGGCCGAGCTCACGGCCATTCATACCCGGCATCTTGATATCGGTCAGAACCAGGTGGATGGCCCCCGCATGCTGCTCGAGGGTAGCGATGGCCTCTCGACTGTGGCTGGCTTCGAGGGTCTGATAGCCGGTAAAGGTCAGCATGCGGGAGGCCAGGTGCCGCACCGCCTCCTCATCGTCTACCACGAGAACAGTATAGCCCCCGGGCGGGCGCTCGGTCCTGGCCAAGTTGTTACCGAAGCCCTGCAGCACCATGTCGTCCGAGAGTTTGGGTGACTGGCCGAATTATGGCGCTTTCAGTCAGAGCCGCAAGCCTGCGAGTGTGATCCAGCCCACGGATGTGACGGCTAAGCACCGTGAGGTTAGTAGGTTGCCGCCAAGGCTGAGTCGTCCGGCATTGCCTCAGGCGACACCTTGTCTTATCGTTTGACCGGAAGACGTGTTGCCACTCCACATGTTAAGGAAGCCCCGTCAATGACCTCATGCGCCGAGCTCCTCGACCACGTTGATCCGGAAGAGCATCTGGTCCAGCTCTATGGCAAGGATGATCGACTCCTGACCCGGAACATCAGTCGATTCTTGGCTGAAGGACTGCGGCGCGGGGACGGGCTTCTCGCCATCGCGTCGCCCGAGCATAGCGGCTCCGTGGCCCGGCAGCTCCGCCAGGAGCCTTCCTACTCGAAGGCCGTGCTCGAGGGTCGCCTGGTATTCCTCGACGCTCAGGCGACATTGGACCGCTTCATGGTCGACGGCCACCCCGATCGAGCCCAATTCGACAGTGTGATCGGAGACGCGCTCAGGGGGGTGCAGGCGCGCGCGGGACATAGCGGCATCCGTGCATATGGCGAAATGGTGGGACTGCTCTGGACGGCTGGCGAGCGCGCGGCCGCCGTCCAATTGGAAGGCCACTGGAACAGCCTGCTCCATTCGAGCAATATCAGCCTGTTCTGTGCCTATCCGATCGATGTCTTCGGCGAGGAGTTTAAGGTGGAGCACGTGGATGCGCTGATGTGCGCGCACACCCATATGGTCCCAATAGACGATGAGCTCGAGTTCGCCTTGAACCGGGCGATGAACGAGGTCCTGGGAGATCGAGTCGCCACCCTTCGAGCGCTGATCAAGGCCAATCACCGCCCATCGTGGGGAGAGGTTCCGAGATCCGAGGCGATTATCCTCTGGCTCCGCAACAACCTGCCCGGCTCAGCCGGCGAAATCATCAACCTGGCCCGCCAGTACTACCAGCCGCTAGCCTCAGCCCGCGCTTAGCCAACTTTGGGGCGCCATATTAGCTTCCGCGTCATCGGTGTTCCAGGAGCGGTGGCCGAGTGGCTGAAGGCACCGGTTTGCTAAACCGACATAGGGGGTCAACCTCTATCGAGGGTTCGAATCCCTCCCGCTCCGTTTTTCCAGACAGCGTAAACGGTGAACAGTAAACGGTGAACGGGGAACCGCCCCGACGCCTCCCGTTTACCGTCACCGTTCACTGTTTACGCTTTATCCATGAAACCACGCGTCCGCTTCGCCCCTTCGCCAACCGGCTATCTCCACGTCGGGGGCGCGCGTACCGCCCTCTTCAATTGGCTCTTTGCCCGGCACACCGGCGGCACCCACATCCTCCGCATCGAGGACACCGACCGAGAGCGGAGCACCCCGGAGCACACCCAGATCATTCTCGACGGACTCACCTGGCTGGGTATCACCTGGGACGAGGGCCCGTTTTTCCAGGGCGAGTACGCGGCCCGCCATCAGGCCGATGCGGAGCGGTTGCTCGCCGCCGGGAAAGCGTACCGCTGTTTCTGCACCCGGGAGGACCTCGACGTCCAGCGAGGCAGGGCCGAAGCGTCCGGCTCAGGTTTCCGCTACGATCGGCGCTGCTACCGGCTCGGCCCGGCCGAAATAGCGGAGCGAGTCCGGAGCGGGGCTCCTTCCACCATCCGGTTCCTGTTGGAAGACGAAGAGATCGCCTGGGAGGATGCGGTTCACGGCCGCATCAGCTTCCAGGGGCGAGACCTCGACGACTTCGTCATTCTCCGAAGCGACAATAGCGCCATCTACAACATGGCAGTCGTATCCGACGACATCGCCATGAGGATCACCCACGTGATCCGGGGCGACGACCACATCTCCAACACGCCGAAGCAGGTGGCGCTCTACCGGGCGCTGGGCCATGAGCCCCCGGTATTCGCGCACGTCCCCATGATCCTTGGGGCCGACGGGAAGAAGCTCTCCAAGCGGCACGGAGCGACAGCCGTCGGCGACTACCAGGAGCAGGGGATCTACCCCGCCGCCATGCGCAACTTTCTGGCTCTGCTCGGGTGGTCGCCTGGCGGAGACCGAGAGATCATGCCGGAGGATGAGATGATTCGGCTCTTCACCCTCGATGGCATCCAGAAGAAGGCGGCGGTCTTCGACACCACCAAGCTCGAGTGGATGAACGGCCAGTATCTATCCGCCCTTCCTGCCGATGACATGCTCGAGCCGGTGCGGCGTCAGCTCGCTCGTATGGGAGTGACGCTGGATCTTTCGCGTGACCTGCGTCCCCTGATCGATTCGGTGAAGACACGCTCCCGGACCATTCTCCACGTGGCCGAGCAGGTGGCGGTGCGATTGGACCCCTCGCGATCGAACGTCGATCCCAAGGGCGAGGCGCTGATCCGGAAGATGGGCGGCGCTTTCGGGAAGAACCTCATCCTCGGAGCCACCGCGCTCGAGGGACTGACGGCGGAGGAGTGGAATGCCGATCGCCTCCTGGAGACCTTGAAGTCGCTGGCGGAATCCAAAGGGCTCAAGCTGGGTGATGTCATGCAGCCGATCCGAGTGGCCTTGACCGGGTCAACCGTGTCGGAGCCGGTGAACGAGCTGCTGGTGGTCGTCGGCCGGGAGAGCAGTCTCCGGCGGGTCAAAGAGACCGCCAGCCGCTTTAACGGAGGTTCGGGCACCGCGTGAGGGTGAGCCTGCGTTGGCTGCTCCTCCTCACGGCACTAGCCTGCGCCAGGACGCCGCCACCACCGCGGCCGCAGCCGGTCCCGGCAGCGCAACGCGCGGATACCGCGTCTCCTCCTTCTCCCCTGATCGAGCCAACGCCCGCCGCCCGAGTCTACGCACCGGTGCGCCTTGCCTTCGTCGGGGACATCAACCTCGGAACAGAGACCCTGCCCGACGGGGTTCCCCCCGACAGCGGACGCGGCCTGCTCGATCGGGCGCGCACCAGCCTGCGCGGCGATCTCGTGGTCGGAAACTTCGAGGGCGTGCTGGCCGATACCGGGACATCGGTCAAATGCCTGGTGCCGCTCACGCCGCAGGAGCAGCGAAGGAAGGCGCGGCTCAAGAAGCAGATGAAGGTGGATACCCTGCCTCCCGCGACGCGGCCGAACTGCTACGCTTTCCGCACTCCGACCATGCTGGCGCCTCGGCTGGTGGAGGCCGGCTTCACCCACATGAATTTGGCGAACAACCACGCCAATGACCTGGGACCGGCCGGACGAGCATCGACCGAGCAGGTTCTCGAAGGCCTTGGGGTCCGGCTCTACGGGCCGCTTGGGCGGATCACGGTGGATACCATTCGCCGGGGTGAAGGCCTCACCACGGTGGGCCTGGTGGGCTTCACCACCTATCCCTATGCCTACAATCTCCTGGACATCGAGCGCAGTGCGGCGATAGTGGACTCGATACGCCCCCTGGTCGATCTGCTGGTGGTGACTTTTCACGGTGGGGCGGAAGGAGTCCGGGCACTGCGCACCGGCGAGGCCGCCGAATCGCTTGGCCGCGAGCCCCGGGGCAATCTCCGCCGCTGGGCCCGCGCGGTGATCGATGCCGGCGCCGATGGGGTGATCGGACACGGACCCCACGTGCTTCGGGGGATGGAGTTCTACCGCGGCCGGCTCATCGCGTACTCGCTGGGCAACTTTGCCACCTACCGCGGCTTCAATCTGGCCGGCCCGCTAGGCATCACCGGCGTACTGCAGCTGGAGTTTTCGGGAGGCCGCACGCTGCGCGCGGCGCGCTTGATTCCCATGAAACAGCTCCCCCGCGAGGGCCCCGCACCAGACCCGGACAGCAGCGCCATCCATCTCGTCCGCCGCCTCTCGGCGGAGGACTTCGGGGCTACCGGTGCGGTGATTACGGAGTCGGGGGACATCGTGCCTCGAAGCGTCGAATAGGTCCCTCGCTCCTCACGCACGCCTTGCCGTATTGCTGTGCCCCGCGTACTGATTCCCCATGACAGCCAACGTACCCGAGCCAGCCGACGGCAATCCCATCCCCACACCGGCAGCGATCGCCGCGACCGACGAGCCGGTCCAGCTCGAGGTCGGCCTGGTGGAGGACGAACGGGTGCCCGCTGGCATGGTCTGCATGGGCACCTATCGCAACGGTCGCCTGGTCGCCCGCGCGGTGCTGTCGCCCGAGGCATGGGAGCAGATCGAGGAGCACGGATTCTTCGATGAGCCACTTCAGGTCGTCCTGGTGGCGAGGCTTGCTCCCCCCGGACTCCAGTGCCAGCTCTTCGCGATGGTGCCGATTCCGGAGGATGAAGTGGAGGAGCCGGAGGAGCCCTGGGCCGCCAGCGTGCCCAGCTCGTCATACGAGGCCGCGCTGGAGTCGGAGTCGGATCAGCAGGATGACCCCGCCGTGACCCCGATCCCGCTGGGGAATATCGTTCGCTTTCAGGTTGACCGGGTGCATCCCGAGAGCCTGCCGCTGGAGACGGCCGATGTGCTGAAGAAGATTATCGAGGGGGGAACGTCGGAGGTGGTGGATCGCGCGCTGTCTGATTTGCTGGGACTGTGAGAAGTGAGAGGCGAGAAGGGAGAGGTAAGAAGTAAGTAGGCTGTCATCCGATGAGGCTTCCGGTAGACCCCGGTCACTGCCCCGCTGCCCCGCTTACGTCACACAAACACTCCAGTGCGAAACCGCCAGATCCGGCTCAGCAGGTC
>JBDTTD010000076.1:0-10889 GCA_039930805.1 Gemmatimonadales bacterium
TGCCACGTGTGCGGCTTCAGCGAGTGCGGGTGATCGTGGTCATCCGTAGATAGCTGAATAAGAGCACACGACAGCGCCCGCGGACCGAAAGGCTTGCGGGCGTTGGTGTATCCCTCGCCAGAGCTGCGACTGACCGGTTGTCTGCTTGCGCGGTCCGGAGGAGACACCAGATTGGGGGGACACTATGACCCGCCTCATGCTCCGGCGCGTGGTCCCCGCCTGCTCCCTGCTCTCCCACGGTCTCAGCTGGAGGAGCGTGCTCGTGATCTCGAGCCTCCTGCCGAGCTGTGTCGCCGGTGGGGAAGGGCCAGAGGGCCCGGGGAACCCCACCGAGGATCCGTCGCCGAACCTCCGTGCCGACCTCTCTGCCGGACCCATCCTGGCCCCGGATCAGGTTCGCGTGGACTCGATCCTGGAGATGCTGGTGGAGGTGCGAAACGGCGGCACTCGCGTGGCGGAGGCAGGGTGGATAGTCCGGGTGATGCTTTCCACCGATCCGGTGATCGATTCCGCGGACATTCAGGTGGACCACTTCTCGGCTCCGAGGGACCTTCCGGCAGGAGGCAAAGACCAGTACCTGCGGCACAAGAAGCTGCGGGCTTCTACGCCTGCGGGGGTCTACTACATCGGCTCCATTCTCGACGTGACCGGAAGGGTTCCCGAGTCCAGCGAGACCAACAATATTCTGCGGTTTCCCGCGAGGATCACCCTCACCGCGCCACGCGATCGCCCGACGGGCGCTAACTGAGGCAAGGGAGCAAGAGCGAAATGCACTACTCGCGTGAGTTCATCGCCGAGCACGAGGTACCTCGCCCCAGGGAACCGATGCTCCAGCATCTGGTCGATACCTATGCCTCGGAGACCAACAAGGTGGGTGCGGTCTGGAGCGAGCTGCAGGACGAGCAGCTTGGCTTCCAGCTCCATCCCCGCAGTGGCTCGATAAGGCAGATCCTCAGACACCAGATCCTCTCCGAGGCACGCTTTTTCGCCGAGTTCATCGGGTTCCCGGAGCCGGCCGCGGAATCTCTGCTGCCGCCGGGGGACGCTCCGCCGGTGCAGGCGTACATCGACCGGGTCATTACCCTGGCTCGGGCCAGACTGCCGGCCCTGGCTGCCGGCGACCGGAAGTTCTGGCTGACGGAGGTTTCGTTTTTCGACGTCCGGCGCCAGCGTATCTGGGTATTCTGGCGCCGCGTGCTCCATACGGCACACCATCGAGCCCAGGTGGGTGATTGCCTTCGGGTGCTCAATTCCCGGGTACCGCCGACCTACGGACCCACCGCGGACGTTACCTGGTCCGGCGCGGATCCCACCCAGACTCTGGACGCGGTGCATCGGGCCCAGCGATAATGCAGATCATGCGTGTTCATCAGTTCACGGTTTCGTAGAGAGGGATGACATGTCGGCTGACAAGCAGGGGGGCGCTCTCACGCCCGTGAAACCCGCCCGTGTCGCGGAAGAGCTCAGGAAGCTGGCCAGCCAGCGGAAGGACGGCACACTCGCCGCCGATGAATACGAGCACCGCTTCGCCCGGATGATCGGCGAGCTGCGTGACCGGCGCATTGATGGGAGTCGCGCCGAAATCATGGCCACGCTAACCCCTCTTATGAACGAGGGTGTCATACCCGCCGCGGACTGGCAGCGGCTGACCAAGCAGCTCGGCCTCGCGTGAAGGAAAGGCGGCAGGGACGGCAGGGACGGCAAGGTAGGGAGAGCGATGAGAACTCCAGGAGCAGCGAGTTCTTCGATCGCCATCGCTCATCGGGATGCCGGGTCAGTTTGCACCCTCTGCCGTTCCGTTCCTTGCCTTCCCTGCCGTCCTTGCCACCCTTCCCACCATGATCCCACTCGGCCTAAATGGACCGCTCGTCTCCGCGGTGGGCTACGGCGGGATGCATCTCTCCATCCAGGATCGACCCCCGGAGGCGCAGGGGGTTCGAGTCATTCAGGCCGCGTTGGACGCCGGCGTCACGCTGATCGACACCGCCGACGTCTACTGTCTCGACCACCGGGATATCGGCCACAACGAGCGGCTGGTCGCACGTGCTCTCCGGGAATGGCAGGGTGATCGGAGCCGGGTCATCGTGGCGACCAAGGGCGGGGTCACCAGACCGGCTGGCCGCTGGGAGACCGACGGCAGCCCCACGCATCTGCGCGCCGCCTGCGCTCGCTCGCTCGTTGCTCTCGGAGTGGAGCGAATCGATCTCTACCAGCTGCATGCGCCGGATCCCAAGGTGCCCCTGGCGGAGAGTGTGGGCGCGCTGGCCCGGCTTCAGCGTGAGGGCAAGGTCCGTTGGATCGGCCTGTCCAACGTGTCGGTGTCCCAGATCCGGGAGGCCGAGGCGGTTGCTCCGATCACCAGCGTGCAGAACCGGCTGAACCCGTTTTTTCGGGAGGCACTCGCCGAGGGGGTGGTGGAGTATTGCACCGAACGGGGGATGGGTTTCCTGGCGTACAGCCCAACCGGGGGCGGGCGGCTCAACCACAAGCTGCCGGCCCACCCGGTGCTTCAGCCGATGGCCGCTCGCCTCGGTGTGACTCCCCATGCGCTGGTTCTCGCCTGGGTGCTGGCGCGCTCACCGGCGGTGAGCGTGATTCCCAGTGCGCGGACCGTCGAGCACGCGCTCGATAGCATCGGCGCGGCGGAGCTCTCGTTGAGCGAAGCCGATCTCTCGGCCATTACGACGGCCGAGTTCTCGAGGTCGTAGGGATCGACCGCGGTCTACCCTACGACCAGCGCACCAGCGTCGCACCCGACGTGAACCCAGCTCCCACCGCGGTAAATACCACCAGGTCTCCCCGCTTGATCCTCCCCTCGTTGAGCATCCCGTCCAGCGCCAGCGGCAGGGTCGCGCCGGTGGTGTTGCCGTAACGGGCCAGCACCGACGCAACCCGCTCGTGCGGGACTCCCAGTCGTTCGGCAGTGGCGTCGAGAATGCGCTGGTTGGCCTGGTGGGGAACTACCATCGCGATGTCGGCGGGGGTAAGCCGGTTCCGCTGGAGCAGAATCTGCACGCTCTCCACCATGGTCGTGACGGCAAACTTGAAGACCGCGCGGCCGTTCTGCTTGAGAAAGTGCTGCCGCGCATTGACGGTGGCCACGCTGGCCGGCAGGAGGCTTCCGCCGGCGGGCATCATCAGATCCTCCCGTCCGCTGCCATCCACCCGGTGATAGAAGTCCAGGAGGCCATACCCCGGCTCGGCCCGTTCCAGCAGCGCCGCGCCGGCGCCATCGCCGAAGAGCACCGCGGTGGTCCGGTCGAGCGGGTCGATGATCGAGCTCATGAGATCGGCACCGACCACGACGACTCGCTCATGGGCGCCACTGGCAACCATTTGCGCCCCGGTGGTCAGCGCATAAAGAAAGCCGGAACATGCGGCCGATATATCGAAGCCCCAGGCGCCGCGCAGCCCGAGCCGATCCTGGATCAGGCAGGCGGTGGCGGGGAAGAGCATGTCTGGCGTAACGGTCGCGACGAGGATTGCGTCGATATCGTCCGGACCAAGCCCCCGCTTGGCCATCAGCCGCCGCACCGCCTCGGCGCCCATTTGGGACGTGGTCTCGCCGGGCGCGCCGACCCGGCGTTCCCGGATGCCGGTGCGGGTGACGATCCATTCATCCGAGGAATCGAGCCGGGTAGCCAGCTCTGCGTTGGTCACAATGCGCTCCGGGACGTACGCCGCGACCGCTGTTATGGCGGCGCGCATCGGTGCTGGCCGGGGCTCGTCTGGCATGCACGAATGTATCAGGAACGGGGGAACGCGGGAACGAGGGAACGCCTTCCCTCGTTCCCTCGTTCCCTCGTTCCCCTATATTTCCGCCATGCCTTCAGCCATCCGCCGCCGGACCGTAACCGCCACCATCGGTGGGGTTCGGGTCGGGGCCGATCATCCGATCGTCGTCCAGTCGATGACCAACACCGACACTGCCGACGTGCCGGCCACGGTCCAGCAGGCTGCCGATCTCGCGCGTGCCGGCAGCGAGCTGGTCCGGGTGACGGTCAACAATGAGCCGTCGGCGGCGGCGGTCCCGGCGATTGTCGAGGGGCTGGATCGTTTGGGGGTCGCGGTTCCAATTATCGGCGACTTCCACTACAACGGTCACTTGCTGCTGACCAAGTATCCCGACTGCGCCCGCGCCCTGGCCAAGTACCGGATCAATCCGGGGAATGTCGGCGGCAAGCGGCATGACGAGAACTTTCGCGCTATCATCGAGGTGGCGCTGGCTCACGACAAGCCGGTGCGCATCGGGGTCAACTGGGGCTCCCTGGATCAGAGCCTCCTCACCCAGTTGATGGACGCCAACGCACGCCGGCCGGCCCCGCGCGAAGCGCGCGATGTGGTTATGGAGGCAATGGTCGAGAGCGCCCTGCAGTCCGCTGCGCTGGCCGAGGCCACCGGGATGGAACACGACCACATCGTGCTCAGTGCCAAGGTGTCGGGAGTGCAGGACCTGATCGAGGTGTACCGGCTCCTGGCCGGCCGCTGCGACTATCCCCTCCACCTGGGTCTCACTGAAGCCGGGCTCGGCAGCAAGGGCATCATCGCCAGCACTGCCGGTCTCAGTATTCTGCTGCAGGAGGGCATCGGTGACACAATCCGGGTTTCGCTCACCCCGGCCCCCGGCGGAGATCGCACGGAAGAAGTGCGAGTCGCGCAACAGGTGCTTCAGTCTCTCGGTCTCCGGAGCTTCACGCCGCAGGTCACCAGCTGTCCCGGCTGCGGTCGCACCACCAGCACCTTTTTTCAGCAGATGGCCCAGGAGATCCAGGACTACCTCCGGGAGAAGATGCCGGTCTGGCGCAGCGAGCGGCCCGGTGTGGAGGACATGAAGGTCGCGGTCATGGGGTGCGTGGTGAACGGTCCGGGAGAGTCGAAGCATGCCGATATCGGGATCTCGCTGCCCGGGACTGCCGAGGATCCCAGGGCTCCCGTCTACGTTGACGGCCGTCTGCTGGTGACGCTGCGCGGCGATGACATCGTAGCTGATTTCCTGGGAATACTCGACGAGTACGTGGCCTCCCGGTTTGGAGCCGTCGAGTCGGCCGACCGGTCCTGAGATCTCGTGCCGCTGCTGGCGCTGGGTTCCGGACTCGAGGCCACGTTGCGGGACCAGCCTCTCCTCGCCCTCGTCGTGTTGTTCGGTGCCGGCCTCGCCACCAGCCTGACGCCCTGTGTGTACCCCATGATTCCGATCACTGCCGGAATCCTCGGTGGTGTGGGGTCGGCCCAGCGCTCGCGGGGGCGCACGCTGCTTCTGACCGGGGTCTACGTTCTGGGCCTGGCGCTGGTTTATGCGTCCCTTGGCCTGCTCGCCGGCCTGTCAGGCACCCTGTTCGGCTCGGTAAGCTCCAGTCCCTGGGCCCTGTTTTTCATGGGCAATCTGCTCCTGGTGTTCGGATTGGCCCTCCTGGACGTCTTTACCGTGAACGCTCCGGCGCGTCTTGCGGGCTGGGCCGGCCGCCGGGCCGGCAACTCTGTCGGGGGCGTCTTTGCTCTCGGGGCCACGTCAGGCCTGGTCGCGGCGCCCTGTGGGGCGCCAGCCTTCGCCGCGGTGCTGACCTTCGTGAGCACGACGGGAAGCGCCCTGCTAGGCTTCCTGTATCTGTTTGTCTTCTCGATCGGCCTGACGGCGCTCCTGGTGGCGGTAGGCCTGTTCAGCGGCACCTTGGCCGCTCTGCCGCGGGCCGGGAAGTGGACCCTCTGGATCAAGCGGGCAGGGGGAGTGATCCTGCTGGCAATGGCCGAGTACTATTTCGTCAGGATGGGAAGCGTGCTATGAGACGAATGTTGTTAGCGGCGCTGTTTCTGGCCCTGCTGTCCGGAGCTTCTCGGTTGCGAGCTCAGGAGTCCGGGATCGCCGTGGGGGCCAAGGCCCCCGTGGTGACGGTCCGCGATATCGACAGCACCGCCGTGAACCTGGGCCAGTATATCGGGAAGAAGCCAGTTCTCCTCGAGTTCTGGGCTACATGGTGCGAACTTTGCGAGGAACTCCTGCCGCGGGTTCGCGCCGCCAAGGCTGCCTATGGAGACCAGGTCGAGTTCTTTGGGGTGAACGTCGCCGTCAACCAGTCCCGCGATCGGGTCCGGCGGTACCTGGAAAAGAATCAACTCCCCTTCAGAACCCTCTACGATGAAGAGGGGACCAGTACCCGGGCGTACCAGGCGCCAGCCACATCCTACGTGGTGATCGTGGACCGGTCGGGAAAGATTGCCTACACGGGAAGTGGCGGGACCCAGGATCTCGAGGGCGCGCTTCGCCGCATCACCCAGAACTGATTCTCCAACAGAACAGGGACACCACTCCATGCGTGTACTCATACTCGGACTCACCATCGGTGGGCTGCTGTTCACCGGCGTGCCTCTTGCTTCGGCTCAGAAGGACTCCGCGAAGAAGGTCACGGTCGT
This sequence comes from Gemmatimonadales bacterium, assembly GCA_039930805.1. Classification (GTDB taxonomy): domain Bacteria; phylum Gemmatimonadota; class Gemmatimonadetes; order Gemmatimonadales; family GWC2-71-9; genus CAVVWJ01. Next base: position 6,409 of record JBDTTD010000076.1, read on the forward strand.
GCTCATGGGCGGCCCGGACGTGGGCAAGCGGGCCCCTGATTTCTCGCTTCCCTGGGCCAACCAGGAAGGTGTGGGCCCGATCGAGTCGCCCTACCAGCTGGCCAGCGATCGGGGCCGAACCGTGGTAGTGGCGTTCTACCCCCGGGACTTCACCAAGGGATGTACCGCCGAGCTGCAGACATTCGCCGAGCAGTATGACAGCCTCTTCGGGCCCGACGTCACTGTCGTCGGTATCAGCACCGATTCTGTTACCACCCACAACCGCTTCGCCGCCAGTCTCAAGCTGCCGTTCCGCCTGCTGAGCGACCCCGAGCAACGGGTCTCGAAGCAGTACGCCAGCAAGGACTCCGGCGGTTATAACCGCCGCACCGTGTACGTGATCGGTCCCGATGGACGGGTCAAGTATCGAAACATGAAGTTCAACGCCATGGATCCGCAGGCCTATTCCGAGCTGCGCTCAGCGGTCAAGACGGTTCGGGGTAGCTGAGGCCGGTGCTCCCCAGACCGGTAGAGTCCCGGCTGACCCTGGGCCTCGCGGCGGCCATGTGGTTCAGCGCCGCTGCGCCCCTGGGGGCGCAGGAGCGATCAGATGGTGGGGCAGGGCCAGTGTGGACTCTCCAGGGCCTGAGCCCCGGCCAGTGCGTGCGCTTCCTGGTTGAGCCGAACCTAGCCCGCCGGGGCCTCTACCAGGGGGTGCGTCTGTTGCCGGCCGCCCAGGATGAGAGCCTGCATTCCGCTCTCCGCAGTGCCATCGAGGGACAACCCGAGTTCGCCAGCTGGATTCCCTCCTCTCTCTGCCTCTTTTACGGCGACGCGGTCACTGTCGGCAGCCGGAGGTTCGGCGGGAAGGGCGCGCGCAAGCGGCCGATGATCGGAGTCTGGGCTGTCGCTGCAACGGAGCAGGGCAGCGGGGGCCGGCGAGACATTCTGCTGGACTTCTTTGGCGTGGGAGGCGGACTGTCACAGGCCGCGGCCAATGCGAAGGTAAAGCTCGGCGAAGCCCAGTCGTCGGTCTCCAAGGTCCCGCGTACCGACAACGATCTCTACGAGCTGAAGATCGGGAACACCCGGCTGACGTGGAATGGACGGGCCGTGGGCGACAGCACCAGGGTCCAGCAGCCCATTCAGGAGTCCTGGCTGGGGAAGGGGACCAGCGGCACCGTATGGCGCATCCAGGCGACATTCAAGCCCGAATGGAGCAGAGCCCTGGTGGGCATGCTCAGTGTTGAAGGCAAGGATGATCTGGCCAAGGCCCTCAAGGCGTCGCCCATCCGCTTCGTCGGGCCCGTCTACCGGGGTGGGGGAGGCCAGCTGCGCTTTTCTCGCTGACCTCCCCAATTTCTTCGTTCGCAGCTTTCCCGTCTTTCCCGTCCCTTCGCTGCCCGCCGTCTCTCACCTCAAGTAACTTCTCACTCTCCCGCGTTTCGACCGGCCCCGCGCCTCATCCAATTTCTCAGCCCCACCTGGCCCCAACTCCTCACCTGGCTCTCACCCCCACCTCTGCTGAACTCTCACTTCTCATCTCTCACTCACCTCCTGCCCTTCCACTTTTCCCGATTTTTCCGGGTCTGGCCACGCCTGTTTTCCACCAACTTCGTGGGGAAGAGACCCGGTGCCAAAAACGGCATGTCGATGATGTTCATAATTCGGCTGTCTGCATAATTACTTCACCACAAGCGACACTGTCGCCTTCAGGATACTGGCGTTCTCAACTAGGGCATAAGACCATTTAGACTAGCTTACTACGAAGCCCACCTAAAGCAAGTTATGCTGTTTTGATGAACCATTTTGTGATGTTTTACGGTCAAATTAGATATGCACTTCCCCGGGTTTTCCACATGTGGAAACAGGCCTGATCGGCCCGGTCCGGGTCCATTTTCACCCAAAGATTCCACGCCCGGGCTCACCGCCTATCTTCCGCCATGCCTGATGCACGAACGCAGGATGGCGGGCTCCTTCGGGCTCGTCGGATTCTCACCATGGTGCCTGGACTGGAGGGCGAGAGCCTCTGGTGGGAGAAAGGACGGGTCCGGGGCGTCGGATCGGCCTCCGAGATGGAGCGGGCCGCCCCCCGCGGCATACCGCGGATAGAGCTTCCCGATGCCCTGGTCACCCCGGGCCTGGTTGACGGACATACCCACCTTGCGATGTGGGCTCTGAACCGGCGGCGAGTAGAGCTGACAGGTACAATGACGCGTGCGGAAGTGATCGCCCGGGTGGCGGCGGCCGGTCCGCTTCAGGGCTGGATCATCGGGCAGGGCTGGGACGCGAATAGCTGGCCTTCACCGCCGCACCGCCTGGCATTGGATGCGGTCCAGGAGCTGCCGGTCTACCTCGATTCGCTCGATGTACACGCCGCGTGGCTCAACACTGCCGCACTGGCAGCGGCAGGAATCACCCGGGAGACTCTCGATCCGTTCGGAGGGCGCATCGTGCGGGACGCCAGCGGAGACCCGACCGGGTTGCTGTTCGAACGGGCGGTGGAGCTGGCGACACCCCACCTCCCGGAGCCTTCCGCCGGAGCGCTCGACCAGGCGCTTCGGGACGCCCAGGCGGAGGCTCACCGACTGGGGATAACCGGGATCCATGAAGTCGAAAGCATGGCAGTACTCGACGGGTTCCGCCGGCTGGACGCAGCCGGAGAGCTACGGCTGCGGGTGCTCTTTCATCCCCCGGTGGCCGCGCTCGCCTCCCTCATCGCCGGCGGCGCTCGCAGCGGGGACGGGTCCGACTGGCTCAGGCTCGGCGGGGTGAAGATGTTCCTCGACGGCAGTCTCGGCAGCCGCACCGCCTGGATGCTGGAGCCCTATGCGGGCACCCGGGATCGAGGCATGCCGATCACCGGTGAACAGGATGTGCGCGACGCCATGACCGCCGCGGGGGCTGCCGGGATCTCCAGCACGGTGCACGCCATCGGTGATGCCGCGGTGCGCCGGGCGCTGGACCTGTTGAGCGTCGTTCCCCGGCTTTCGATCCCGCACCGCATCGAGCACTTCCAGTGCGTACACCCGTCTGACCTCGACCGCGCTCCCCAGGCCGGAATCGTTCTTTCCATGCAGCCCGCTCATCTGCTGACGGACATCGAGCTGGTGGAGCAACACTGGGGCGGCCGCGGCCGGGGCGCCTATGCCTTCCGCTCCCTCCTTCAGCGGGGAGCGCGATTGGTATTCGGGAGCGACGTGCCGGTAGCCTCGCTGGATCCGCGGGTCGGGATACACGCCGCCCTCGAGCGCAAGGGATTCAGCGGTGCGCCGGCCCACGGCTGGCGACCCGAGGAGAAGATCGGCATTTCCGATGCGATCGCGGGCTACACGGTGGGCGCTGCGCACGCCGCCGGCGTGGGGCAGCGGCGCGGAGTGCTCGCGCCCGGGTTCGATGCCGACCTGGTGGCATGGTCGGTGGATCCCGCGGCAGAGCGGGGCGACGGGGAAGCATTTCTGCGGGGGCACGCGGTGCTGACCGTCGTCGGTGGCGAGGCGTTGATGCGAGCGTGACCCGCCTCCATTAGACTCCTGCCATGTCACGCAGCGCTATCCGCCGCACCAAGATCGTTGCCACCCTCGGTCCCGCGTGGGAAGAACCAGCGCGGATGACCGCGCTGCTGGACGCCGGGGTGGACGTGGTCCGCATCAACGCCTCGCACGGCACACCCGAGATTCGCACCCGCTGGATCGGCCAGCTTCGGACCGTGTTGGCGTCCCGGCGCACCGCGGCCGCCATTCTGCTCGACCTGCAGGGCCCTCGCATCCGGGTGGGCAACCTCAAGGCACCGATACGGCTCGAGCCGGGGCAGCGGGTCGTGTTTGCACCGGAGAGTGTCGCCCGAGACGGGGAGATACCCACCACCTACGATGACCTGTCCAAGGACGTGCGGGTCGGCGCCCGGATTCTGCTCGACGACGGCCTGCTCTCACTCGAAGTGCGGGCGGTGCGCGATGAGCGGGTCGAGGCGGTGGTGCACTACGGCGGTGAGCTCAAGGCGCACAAGGGCATGAACCTGCCCGGCATCGAGGTCAGCGCGCCGGCACTGACTGAAAAGGACATTGAAGACGTCAAGCAGGCGGTGGTGCTGGGCGTTGACTACATCGCGCTCTCCTTCGTGCGCCGGCCGGAGGACATGGAGCAGCTGCGAGCCCTGGTCCCCCGCAGCGTCAAGCTGATCGCCAAGATCGAGAAGGACACGGCGCTCAAGAATCTGTGCGGAATCCTGGACGCCTCCGACGCCATCATGGTGGCCCGGGGCGATCTCGGGGTGGAGCTCCCGTTCGAGGAAGTGCCCCTGATCCAGAAGAAGATCATCCGCGAGGCGAGCCTGCACGGGAAACCGGTGATCACCGCGACCCAGATGCTCGAGTCCATGGTCCATGCGCCGCGCCCAACCCGGGCGGAAACATCGGACGTGGCCAACGCCATCCTCGATGGAACCGACGCCGTGATGCTCTCCGCCGAGACGGCGGTGGGCGAGTATCCGCTGGAGGCGG
>JBDTTD010000077.1:0-10861 GCA_039930805.1 Gemmatimonadales bacterium
GTCGATTCGCTCAACGAGGACGCCGACAGCCCGGTTCCCAACATCACCCATCGCTATCCGGACCGGGCCCTCTTCCTGGTCTCGCCGGTCTGCGCCACCTACTGCCGGTTCTGCACCCGCCGGCGCAAGGTCGGCGACCCCGAGAAGATCCCCATGTCCCAGTTCGAGAGCGCCTTCCGCTACCTGGAAGAGCACACCGAGATCCGGGATGTGATCATGTCCGGCGGCGACCCGCTGCTGCTCAACGACCGGCGGCTTGAAGTCATCCTGACACGGCTGCGGTCGATTCGACACATCCAGATTATCCGGATCGGGAGCCGGATCCCCTGCCATCTGCCCGAGCGGATCACCCCCGAGCTCTGCGCCATGCTGAAGCGGTTCCATCCGCTCTTCATCAACACCCACTTCAATCACCCCGACGAGCTTACTCCGGCCGCGGTGGCCGCGCTCGGCATGCTGGCCGACGCCGGCATCCCGCTCGGCTGCCAGACGGTGCTGTTGCGGGGAGTGAATGACACCCCGGCCGTCATGATGGAGCTGATGCACAAGCTGCTCATGGCCCGGGTCCGGCCCTACTACATCTACATGGCCGACCAGGTGGCCGGCGCGGAGCACTTCCGCACGTCGGTGCAGACCGGCATCGAGATCATGCGGGCCCTGCGGGGCTGGACCAGCGGCATGGCCGTGCCGGCCTTCGTGATCGATGCCCCCGGCGGCGGCGGCAAGATCCCGATCCTGCCCGAGTATGTGGAGAGCATGAATGAGGAGGAGGTCGTGCTCCGGAACTTCCGGGGTGAACGCTACGTCTACCGGCAGCCGCGGGAGGAGGCCGGGGTCCTCGAGATGAAGAAGCCCCGGAAGCGGGCGGCGAAGTCGCCCAAGCGCCGTACTGCATAGCCACTGTCATCCTGAGCGCAGCGAAGGAGCCGGACCTCGGGCGTTCGTCGAACGTTCGAATTCCGGCTCCTTCGCTGCGCTCAGGATGACATACTCCCTGATCTACCTCACCGAATCCCTCGCCAGCGCCTTCCCTCTATCGATCCGCCACTCGCGCAGTCCACTCAGCCAGGAATACGGATCCAGCTTTACATCCTCCAGCCGGCGCTGCACCGCCGCGCGGTTGGCCGGTGCGTACAGGAAGATTGCGGGTGCGTCGGCGTTGAGCGTATCCATCGCTTCGCGCCAGAGCCGCTTGGCGGCCGGCACGTCTGCTTGCTGGCGGGCCCGGCCCAGCAGTGAATCGAAGACCGGATTCCCATACCTCCCGTAATTCAGCACCCCCCATCCCGACTTCGACCACTGGTCGCCCAGGCTCCGGGGGCTGGGTTCGTCCAGATACGCCCCGATGTAGCTGTCGAAGCGACCCTTGGCCAGCCGCTCCTGAAACACGGGGAACTCCACGCTGGTGACGGTGGCGTTGACTCCTGCCTTCCTCCAGGCCTCCTGGATCACCAGCGCGAGCTGTCGCCGAGTGGGGCTGCTGGCCGGCACCAGGATATCGAGGCTGTAGGGGCGGCTGCGCGTGAGCACCTGCCGGGCGTGGGAGGAGTCGAAGCCGAGCATTCGGGTGCTGTCGTCCCAGATCCAGAGCAGCTGCGACATGGGACCGGGTGGCACCTTGGTCCCCTCCCCGAAGACCGCGCGAGCAAGCGTGGGACGGTCCACCGCTTCGGTCAGCGCGCGCCGGACCTGGCGGTCGTGCAGCACCGGATGTGGGCGCCCAGCGACATCGGCCAGGCGGAAGGCGAGAAAGCCGTAGACAGCCGCCGGGTAGGTGACGAGCCGAAAGCTGGTGTCCGCCGTGACGCGCTGGGCCCGGTTGGGGGCGCCGACGGTTTCCAGGAGATCGGCTTCATGTCCGAGGATCAGGTTGAGCGCCGCGTCCGGGTCGGGGACAAAGCGCCAGACCGCACGCCGGATCGAGGGATGCTCCCGTCCGGTCCCGCCACTGTCGGCCACCAGGGTGAGGAACCGTCCCCGCCTCCAATCGACCACCCGGTAGGGTCCACTGCCTACCAGATGCGCCACCGCGGTATCGGCCGCCCACTGATCTCGCGGAATGGGCGCCCAGATGTGGCGCGGCATGATCCGCACGTGATAGGTGGCGTCGTACAATTGCTCGGGCGACGGCTCCGTGAAGCTGATCCGCACAGTGGCGGAGTCCTCGGCCACGGCCCGAAGCCGGCCGGCCAGGTAGGAGCGGGCCGGGGCATCCAGCGCCGAGTCGGCGTAGGCGTCGAAGGAGAAGACGACGTCAGCGGCGGTGACCGGCTGTCGGTCATGCCAGCGAGCGTCCGGCCGCAGGTGAAAGCGCCAATCGAGGGAGTCGATCTGTTCCCAGCGCTCAGCCAGCCGCGGGCGATAGGCGGCCGGATCCAGAGGGGAGGCTCCGGACCCCAGATCGGCCAGCCGCTCGAAGACCTGGTCGCCGATATCGCGGCCCACCGTCTCGAATACCAGCGGAGGCACCAGGCTGCCGGGTTCGCCGGTGGCGGCAATGACCACCGTCCCGCATTCGGGGCAGGCAGCCCGGCTATCCCGACAGCCGATGAGCAGGGAGAGCGTTAGCAGGACGTGCCCGGGTCTGCGCCCAGCGATCATGAGGGGCCCTCTTTATAGAAGGGGTGGGAAGCCCAAGTTAGGGGTGCTGCTGCTTTCCCCCGCCAGCGCCCCACTGTATCGTTACGAACCGCTGTGCAACAAAACATTACATCCATGACCGGGCGGAGAGCTCGACCTATCTTGATAAGTTATTCACGCAGAACAGCTTACGATTCCTCCTGCGGGGGCATGCTGATTGCCATTCAACCGGCGCTGGTATCCGTGCCTCCAACCAGGAGTTCCTATGTCGCGGTTCACGAGCGGTCCCGTGCTGTCCCTGGCCGTGCTCGCGCTTTCTGTGGGTGCGTGCAGCGACTCGGGCAGCCCGTCGAATCAGAGTCAGCTGAACTTTAACCTCTCCACCCAGGCGGCACCGATTGCCGCGGGACGGGCGTCCCTGGCTGTGGTGAGCACCCCTGAGACCTTCACCGATGGGACCAACACCCTGATCCTCGATCAGGTTCAGCTCGTCCTTCGTGAGATCGAGCTGCACCGTGCCGGTGCCGTTGCCGACTGCACCACCGGCGGTACCGATGACTGTGAGGAGTTGGAGATCGGTCCACTCCTGCTCGACGTGCCGCTGGGAACGCCGGGCGCAGCCCGGAACTTCAGCGTGCAGCTCGCTCCGGGCTCGTACGATAAGGTGGAGTTCGAGATCCATAAGGCCTCGCCCTCGGATGACGCCGCCTTCGTACAGGCGCATCCGGAGCTGGCCGACGCCAGCGTGAAGGTCACCGGAACGTACAACGGCGCCGCGTTCAGCTATATCGGTCGTTTCGACGTGGAGATGGAGTTTGCGTTGAACCCGGCCCTGGTTGCCAGTGAGACCGCAGCCAGCGACCTGACGCTGTTCATGGACCTCGATCCATGGTTCCGCGACCAGGGCGGCGCGCTGGTGGACCCGAGCTCGGCCAACTCCGGCCAGCCCAACCAGGGTGTAGTGGAGCAGAGCATCAAGAGCTCACTCGAAGCCTTTGAGGACGATGACCATGATGGCCGGAATGACCACGGGGCGCTCTAGTGCTGCCGGTGACGAGCGGGTACGGATCTGATGGTGGTCGAGCACACGTGGACGATCACCGTGGTCCAGCTCTCGGACAGCTTTCGTAACACGTTCAATGACCTGGCCCGGGACCTCCGGGCCAGTGTCGTTGAGTGGAAGCCCGAAGGAGAGCAGGCTGTTCCCGCAGGGGCGGCCGTGTTGATCCTGTTGGCGGGCGGAGCGGAGAGCGCCGCGCTCGATCTGCTGGCCGACCTCCCGCCCGGCCCGGTGCCGCGCTATCTGGTCGGCGCATCGCTGGATCATCGCATCGCCGCTGCTGCGCTTCAACGGGGAGCACGCGATTACTTCGCGCTGCCCGACGACCTCGATGTACTCCGCCGCTCGCTGGAACGGGAGGCCCGTGAGGTCGAGGGGCGCATCGAAGCGGGCCGCTTCGCGGAGCTGGAGCGCAAGGCCAGCGGGTTCGACACCATCCTCGGTCGGAGCGCCGCATTACGGCAGAGTCTGGAACAGGCGGCACGGGTCGCGGTGCACCGGGATGTAACTGTCCTGATTGGTGGGGAGACCGGCACCGGCAAGGAGCTGCTCGCCCGGGCCATCCACTACGAGAGCCCCCGGGCCGCGGAGCCGTTTGTCGAAGTGAACTGCGCCGCCATACCCGCCAGCCTGCTCGAGAGCGAGCTCTTCGGCCACGAGAAGGGCGCGTTCACCGGCGCGGTGGCATCCAAGCCGGGGCTGTTCGAGACAGCGCATGGCGGGACCCTCTTCCTGGACGAGGTCGCCACCCTGCCGCTGGATCTCCAGCCCAAGCTGTTGAGGGCGCTGGAGAGCCGGGCCATACGAAGAGTTGGGGGACAGCAGGCCCGCCAGGTGGACCTGCGGCTCGTGGCGGCCACTCATGTTGACCTCCGCGCCGCGGTGGGCCAGGGCCAGTTCCGGGAGGACCTCTTTTACCGGCTCAACGTTGTGGCACTCACGCTGCCGCCACTCCGGGACCGGGATGGTGACGTGGAGCTCCTGGCGGAGACGTTCATAACCCGGCTTGCGACCAGCTACCGCCTGCCGGTTCCGCCGCTCACGGCCGAGATCCGGGCCGCGCTCCGGGCATACGCCTGGCCCGGCAACGTGCGGGAGCTGCGCAACGCGATCGAGCGCTCTTTAGTGCTTTCGCCAGAGGGCACGCTGCGGGTCGAGGAGATGGGGATGCGACGGGAGGCGCCCCGAAGCGAGGGCACGCTCCCGTTCCCGGCGACACTCGCCATCCTCAACCGCGCCGCAGCGGTCGCCATGCTGCAGCTCAGCGGAGGCAACAAGAGCGCGGCCGCGCGCCGGCTGGGAATCTCGCGGCCCCGGCTGCAACGGCTGCTCGACGGAACCGATGACACCAACGGAATTTGACGCCCTGCGGGGCCCTCACTAGGAGATCCCATGTATCGCATCCGTGTGTCTGTCGCGTCGGTCCTCGCGCTGCTTGGCGTCAGCGCGTGCTCGGACTCGACGGCTCTCGGCGACACCACTCGCGACCCGGCAGCCCTGAATGTCGTCCGTCTGGCACCGGCGACGCCACCGCTGTTCAACCCGGTGGATAGCTTCTACGCCAAGAAAGGCGAGGATCGCGAAATCCGGATCTATTTCCAGGACGAGGTCGGCGGCTCGGGCGAGGAGTACCTTCGCCTGAGCGTCTCGGCGCCCAGTCTGCTCGCGCGTCCCGACGGGACCCTATTCCAGACCGGCGACTCGATCCTGATCATGGTCAGCGTCGCAGACCCGGCACGGATCCTCTTCGACATGGAGCCCGCCGGCCTGACCTTCGAGCCCGCGCGGCCGGCTGAGCTGAAGATCCACTACCTCCATGCGGACGACGACTTCAACGAGGACGGCTTGGTCGATGCTTTGGACGACCAAATCAGGCAACAGCTGGCCATCTGGAAACAGGAGACACCGGCCGATCCGTTTACCCGGCTCGGCTCGGTCAATGAGGTAACGCTCGAGGAGATCGATGTCGATATCCGCGGGTTCACCCGCTATGCCATCGCCTACTGAGCGAGGGCGATAGTGGCGACTGCTCCGACCCTCCGTAGCCTGCTGGCAGCGGGACGGTTCCGGGAAGCCCTGGACCAGTACCGCGAGCTGGACGACGGCCAGGAAAGCCGCCGGCCGGACGTGCAGCTGCTGGCCGCCACCGCGGCCACCCGGCTGGGCGAGTTCGGCGTTGGCAATGCCCTCGCCGAGCAGGCGCTGGTGCAGTTCCATGGCCGAGGAGACTGGGATGGACGCATGCGCGCCCAGAACCTGCTGGGTGCGATCCATTGGGAACGCGGTCAGATCAGCGGTGCCGAACAACGATTCGGCGAGGCGTTGCGCCTGGCGCGACAGCTGGGCGACAGTCTCATGCTGGCCCGCGCAAGCAACAATCTGGCCTCGGTGGCGCACCTCCAGGGACGGTTCGACGAGGCCGCGGCGCTCTACCGCGAGGCGTTGCTCGCCTACCAACGTCTGGGCGACCGCCGGGGAACGGCGGAGACCTATCACAACCTGGGCTTCGCCTACCGCCAGGCCAAGGAATGGGGTGAGGCCGAGAGCGCTGCCGCCAACGCCGTTCGACATGCGGAAGTCGTGGGGGAGCCGGGCCTCCTTGCACTGGTCCTGGGTGCCAAGGCGGAGTTGAGCATCGAGCGAGGAGATCCGGCGCTGGCCAACCGCGAGCTGGAGTGGGCGGCGCACTATGCACTGCTATCAGGTGACGAGATCGGGAGAGCGGAGGTATACCGGGTCCAGGCGCTGAATGCTTTGCATCAGAGGGATTGGCATCTCGCTCTGACCCACGCCAATGCCGGCCGGGCGGTAGCCGTAGAGCATGCCAGTGCGTTGCTCGCGGCGGAGTGCGCCGGGATTGCGGCTCGAGCCCTGAAGGGGTTGGCTCGAATGGACGAAGCCACTGTGCGCCGGACCGAGGCCGAAACCGGCTTCCGCCAGCTCGGCGCCACCGCGCTGCTGGAGCGGTTGGAGCGGGAGTTGGAGGCCTAGGCCGCCTCGGCCTGCCGGGTGACGGTCCGGATAAAGGCCTGATACACGTCCGGCCGCCACCAACTGGCGGATTCCCGGATCTTGACCAGGGCCTCGGCCGGGGACAGCGCTGCACGATAGCTGCGGGTCGTCGTCAGTGCGTCGTAGACATCCACGATGCAGATGATCTGGGCACTCACCGGAATCTCGTCACCCCGGAGGCGGTCCGGGTAGCCCGATCCATCGTACTTCTCATGGTGCCAGCGGATGATCGGCTTGATGTCCCAGGGGAACTCGACCGTGGCCAGCAGCTCCAGTCCCCAGACCGGGTGCATCTGGATGACCCGAAACTCCTCGGCCGTGAGCGCACCCGGCTTGGTAAGGATCTCATGCGGCACCCGTACCTTGCCGACGTCGTGAAGGTATGCTCCGATACGGATGGCGGTCTGTTGCTCCTCGTCCAGCCCAAGCTCCTGGGCCAGCGCCACAGCGTAGCCGGCCACCCGCTCGCAGTGACCAAAGGTATAGCTGTCCGACGATTCGATCGACTGGCCCCAGTCCCGTACCACCGCGAAGTACGTCTCCTCCAGCCGGCCCACCTTGGTGGAGACGTCCACCAGGTCCACCCGGGCGTCGAGCCGGCCGAACAAACGGTGGGCCGCATTCAGCAGCCTGAGCGCCTCCTGGTTTCTTCCCATCGCCTGGTACAGGAGAGCGAGCTCGCGATCCGCCTCCGCCTCGCTCAGTATGGAGCCGGTGCTGACGGCGAGGTCGATCGCGGCCCGCAGGCGGGATTCGGCCAGCGCGTGCCGGCCGGTTTCGCGGTAGACCCGCCCGATCACCTTGTAGGCGTCGGCCTTGTCCAGGGTCGAGCCGAGCTGGTCGAAGATGCCCAGCGCCGTTTCCGCATTCTGGCGTGCCTGGTCGTAGCGCTGCCGGGCGATATGCACTTCGGAGTGGTTCAGCAGGCCGAGACCCTGGAGATGAAGGTCTCCGATCCGCTCGGCGATGCCCAGGCTCCGGCGGAAGTAGCCGTCGGCATCGTCCCAGAGCTCGCGGTCGGCGCTCACCATCCCAAGGTTGTGGTATGCAATGGCACACCCGCGATCGTCGCCGGTGCTTTCGAAGGCCTGCAGGGAGCGCTGGTAATGGGCCAGCGCCTGGGGCAGGGAGCCCTGGATGTTGGCCAGGATTCCCAGGTTCTGCTCGGTGCGGCCCCGCAGCTCGGCATTGGCGCCGCCCAGCTCCAGCGCGCGGTAGAATCCGTCCCGCGCCGCCTCGATGGCGCCGCTCTCGAAGTCGAAACCGGCCAGCGCATTGAGGGCCTCGGCGGCGAGGATCGCGTCTCCGATCTCGCTGGCCGTCTGGTGGCTCCGTTCACAGAGCACCCGGGCCAGCGCCCGCTGGTCCCGCTGATGATGGACCACGCCCAGGCGCCGGAGCGACTCCGCCAAAACCCTTTGCTCGCCGTCGCGCTCGGCGGCTTCGACGGCAGCGGCATAGGACTGCAGGGCTTCCGCCATGCATCCGGCGCGCTCGTGGGCGCGGGCGGCATTTAAAAAATCCCCGGCGCGGCGGACCCCGGACTCCTGGGCCCACCGCACCTGGGGGGAAGAACCGTTATCTGAGATCACGTACCTAGTACGCGACCGCGTAGCGGGAAAAGTGGTCGATCGGAGCGCTGACCGTCTTCTGGCCGAACAGGTCCAGCGAGCGGAGTATCTCGAGAATGTTCAGCTTCTCGTCGGTGTAGACGATGTGTTTCTGAAGCAGAACGACCAGGCAGTTCTTGTAGCTCATCGTCAGAGAAGATGGCTTCTCGAAGCGAAGCCCTTCCGGACTGAAACGCACCGAGTTGGTACGCCCCGACACCTGCTCTGCGGTGATAGTGGTCTTCTTCTTGAGCGCGCCACGGGGAATGACCAGGGTATGGTTGCCTACCTGAATCGTCCCGCCGTCCTTATCGATGGTTTTTCTAGTAATCGCGTAGGGCTCCGAGGAACAGACGAGCAAGTCGGTTACCCCAAGAACGGTCCCCACGGTGCCGTCAACCACGTCGCCGACACCACCGAGCAGGTCACCTAGCAGGTACGACGGCTGCTGTTGGACCGACTGCGCGACGGGCCCCATCGGGCTGTCGCCGGCGGTGCAGCTCACCCCGGCAAGCAGCGCCAGGACAATGCTGAAGCGGAAAAACGTGCGAGACCGTTTCATAATGCGGCGACTCCAGAAAGAGGTGAGCGGCGTGCGACGATACCGCGACCGGTGACACTGGTCGCCGGACAGCTGACCGATTGCTGTCCGGTACGCGGAACACTGGTGATTGCAGGCGGTTGAAGTGCAAGCGGCATGCCCTTGGACGATGTCGGTGTCAAGGAATTGTGCGGCGACTTATTGCGCGGTCTCAGGCGGGTTCAGGGGGCGGGCTTGAGGCTGATACGGGAGGCGTAAGTGTATGGAATCCACACGAGTGCAATCCTTGAAATTTGAGGCGTGGAGGCAGCGGTGAGGGATCGGCGCCTCGGTCGGGAGCTACAGCGGGGCAGCGGGACAGGACGTTGGCACTTGCTGTCATCCCGAGCAACGCGAGGGATCGCCCAATGAGACGTACGTTCGAGATGGCGGCCTTACCCGCCTGCCCGCTTCCGGTAAACGAGGTAGGAGTAGATGCCGAGATTAACGGCTATGACGAGTATCCCCAACAGGAGCTGAATGTTTCGAGTAAGTGCGGATGGGTAAAGAACCGGAAGAACATAGTGCTCGATGAAGCCGCCCGAGTAACCCGTGCCGCCTGCCTGCCGGCGGAGCGAGTTCTCCAGCGGCGTCAGCGGGCAGATACCGCCAGTCAGCTCGATGGCGGCTCCCCAGATTGCCGCCGGGATGTGGAACCAGGCCACCCTTGGCCATCGGAGGACGAGCAATCCACCGAGCACGACGAAGAGCACGAACAGGAAGTGCGCTACGACAACCAGATCAGCGAGGAAGCCATACAGGACCATTTATGCTTCGGCCCTCGCGGAGTTTACCCTGAGCCCATTCGAAGATGCAGTTATCGTTGTCCGCCCGTCCATCCGTCCGCCCGCCCTCACGACGCGGCCGCATGCTCCTTCTGGTTCTCCTCCGCCACCCGCGCCGCCACATCCGGTGGAGCCTCCGCATAGCCGTGGAACTTCTGCCGATGCGTGCCCCGTCCATGAGTGATGGAGTGCAGCGTGGTGGAGTACTTGTAGAGCTCCGCCTCGGGCACGATCGCCCGCACCCGGGTGAGCCGGCCGTCGGGCTCGGTTCCGAGAATCTGGCCTCGACGCGAGCTCAGGTCGCCCATCACGTCTCCCAGTACGTCGTCCGGGGCCCAGGCGTCCACATCCATCAGGGGCTCCAGCAGTATCGGCCGAGCTTTGGGGGTCACGTTCCTGAACGCCATGATGCCGGCCATCTTGAACGACATTTCATTGGAGTCCACGTCGTGGTATGACCCGTCGTAGCACTCGGCCTTGAAGTCCACCAGCGGGTAACCTGCGATCACGCCGCGTACCGCCGCCTCCTGGATGCCGCGATCCACTGCGGGGATGTATTTGCCCGGGATGACGCCGCCCACGATCTCGTTCACAAACTCGTAGCCCGAACCTCTGGGAAGTGGTGCTACCCGGATCCAGCAGTCGCCGTACTGGCCTCGCCCGCCGGACTGCTTCTTGTGCTTGCCCTGGCCCTCGGCCTTTCCCTTGATCGTCTCGCGGTAGGCCACCCGGGGCCGCACCAGCTCGGCGTGGACCCCGAACTTCCGCTCCAGCCGGTTCAGGATGGTGTCGAAGTGGCGCTCGCCCATGCCGTGAATCAGCGTCTGACCCAGCTCCGAGCTGTACTCGAAGTGAAAGGTGGGATCCTCCTCGTGCAGCTTGTGGAGGCCGGCGGCGAGCTTGTCCTCCTCGCCCCGCTGCTTGACCAGCACCGCGGAGGTGGCCACCGAGTCGGGGAACGGAATCGGCGGCAAGCGCACCGGGTGCTCCCGCCAGCAGAAGGTGTCGCCGGTGTGGGTGTCCTTGAGCTTGGCGACGGCGCCGATGTCGCCGGCGGACAACCGATCGACCGCGAGCCGCTCCTTGCCCTGCTGGACCGAGAGGTGATTCAGCTTCTCTACCGTCTCGTGCTCGGCGTTGAAGACCTCACCACCGTTTCGGATCTCGCCGGCGTAGAGCCGGAACAGGGTCACGTCGCCCACGTGGGATTCGGACAGAGTCTTGAAGACCCGGC
>JBDTTD010000078.1:0-10845 GCA_039930805.1 Gemmatimonadales bacterium
CCGCTCGATCTTCACCAAGGAGTTCCAGGCCCAGAAGGCCGTCACCGGAACCGGGCACGTGCATGGCTGAGCGCGGCCTCACACTGCTCACCGGGGTTAGGAGGTAAGGGCCATGGCAGGAGGAACAGGTGGGAGGGCCGGACAGACTTCGGTCAAGTCGGAACCGAACGTGGTACCGATGATCGACGTCATGCTGGTGCTGCTGATCATCTTCATGATCGTCACACCGCTCATTGCCGCGGGGTTCAAGGCAACACTGCCGAAAGGCAAGAACCTCGATCCGCGGCCCGAAGGTGACAACGAAGTCGTACTCGGTATCGATCAGGCAGGGCGCTATTTCCTCAATCAGCGGCCTATAGCGGCCGGAGCGTTGGAGGATCAACTCCGGTCCGTCTTCGCCGCTCGAACCGAGGACAAGATCCTGTACTTCAAGGCGGACAATCAGCTCAAGTACGGCCAGGTCCAGGAAGCGGTTGAGACCGCGCGGCGGGCCGGGGTTCGAGTAATGGCGGCGATCACCGAGCCCAAGGCCGGGGGAATGTTTCCCGCCAAGAAAAAGGAGAACTGATATGGCTGGTGGAGGCGGAGGAGCACGCGGGGATCTCTCGGCGGAACCGAACGTGGTTCCGATGATCGATATCCTGCTGGTGCTGCTGATCATCTTCATGATCACGCAGCCGCTCTCGCGGATGGCGTTGGACGTGCAGGTACCGCCGCCGGACACACCGACGGTAAACAAGAACCCGCCGAGTCAGATCGTGCTCGAGCTCGGGGACGACGGTGGGTACGCCATCAATGGCCAGCCCGTGCCGAGAGACCAGCTGGATACCCAGATTCACGCCATTTACGACGCCCGGCCGGCCAAGCTGCTGTTCATCAAGGCCGGGCAGAATCGGATCTATCAGGACGTGATCGAGGCGATGGATGTGGCGCGGGGTGCGGGGGTGCAGATCATCGGGTTTACCCCCCGGGAAGCCGACAAGAAACAGTAGCCGGCGTGCAGTGCGCCTGACCTCACCCGCGGGGACCGTCACCGGTCCCCGCGGGTGCGTTCCGGGGGTCGTGCGGCGTCTCTCCGGGTGAAGGAGACCACGGCAGGTCAACTATCTTTCGATCGAGCGCTTCACCGAGGATTCTACGCGCAGACCTGGCACCCTAGACCTGAAGCTTCCAGGAACCCGCCGCCGCTACAGCGGATTGGCGGCCTCCGTGGCGCTGCATGGCCTGCTGATTGGGCTGCTGATCGTGCACGGGGACCGGCTCTTGAACCGGAGCTTCTCGCCCGGAAGGGGCGCGCGGCCGGGGGACAGCTCTCCTGGCGGTGGCGGCGGAAACCGCGTGGCGTATATTACCCTGCCTTCGATCCCAGAACCTGCGCCAGCGCCTCCTGTCCGGGTGCCCGCGCCGGTCCCTCCTCCCAAGTCGGTCCAGACGCCGGTCCCCACACCGGTTCCTCCGGAGCTGGCTGTCACGGTGCCGGCGGATACCGTTCCGGGAGTGGCCGACTCGGGCCGGTCGAATCCGGCAGCAGATTCGGGAACCGGCACCGGAGGTGGCGGGTCCGGGGGAGCTCCGGGCGCAGGGCCGCCCGGCCCGGGTGGTGCTGGCGGCACCGGAGGAGGTGGGCGAGGTGACTCCCTGCGTCCGCCCGAGCCGCGCGACATGGCTTTCCCGTTCGACAACCCACCGAAGGAGCTTCGCGGCGTATCGCTGAGCGTGAAGTTCTGGGTGGGAGCTGACGGCCGGGTGGAACGCTACCAGGTGATGCCCCAAATCAAAGACAGTGATTACGCGAAGAAGTTCGACGAAGTCATGCGCGCCTTTCGCTTCACGCCTGCCCGCGCCCCTAACGGCTCCCGCGTGGCCGGTACATACAGCATTTCCTTTACCCTGCCAGGCAAGAGCAGCTCCTGATCCGCTGCCTTCATCGTACCGCTCGCTCCCACCGACGCAGCTCTGGGAGTGAAAGGCGGTCCCACGCTTTCGAGGGACTATGAGCCGGTTTTTCCTCCGGAAATCCGTTCAGGACTGCGAAGACGACATTCGGGAGCGCGGCGGACTCCGCCGCTCGCTGAACAAGTGGCACCTGACCGCGCTCGGCGTTGGGGCCACCATCGGGGCGGGGATCTTCGCAACGACCGGAACGGCGATCGTGGGAGACTCGCTGCGGCCCGGGGCGGGTCCAGCTATCATGATCTCGTTCCTGCTGACGGCACTGACCTGCGGGTTCGCCGCGCTCTGTTATGCCGAGTTCGCGGCCATGGTGCCGATCTCGGGCTCGGCCTACACCTACGCCTACGCGTCGCTGGGAGAGCTGGTCGCCTGGATCATCGGGTGGGATCTCATCATCGAGTACGCGGTGGGGAACATTGGCGTGGCCATTGGCTGGTCGGGGTACTTCCGCGAGCTGCTCTCCCACCTCGGACTGTCGTTGCCGGCCTGGCTGGCCACCGATTTTCGATCGGCCCACATGGCGGCAGAAGCCGTGGCGAGCGGTGCGGCTACGCCTTCCAGCCTCTACCTGGCGTCGGCCTTGACGAGCGCACCGTCTCTCTTTGGGTTTCCCGTCATTGCCAACCTGCCGGCGTTTCTGATCGTCCTGCTCATCACCGTCGTACTGGTGATCGGGATCAAGGAGTCGGCCAACTCGAACACCGCCATGGTGGTGCTCAAGATCGCCGTGATCCTCTTTTTCTGTGCGGTCGGCGCTACGCTGATCAAGCCCGAGAATTGGAACAATCCGGCGCTGGGGGGCTTCGCGCCCAACGGATGGGCCGGAATCAGCGCCGGGGCCGCTATCATTTTCTTCAGTTACATCGGTTTCGATGCTACCTCGACCGCGGCAGAGGAGGCCAAAGACCCGGCTCGTGACATGCCGTTCGGCATCATAATGAGTCTCATCGTCTGTACCGTGCTGTACATCATCCTGGCGCTGGTGATGACCGGTATGGCTCCCTGGAACAAGCTCGGCACGCCCGAGCCGATGATCACCGCTCTGGCCCTGGCCGACGGGTCACCGAGACTGCTGATGCTCTCCCGGCTGATCGTGTCGCTCGGCGCGGTGATCGCCATGAGCAGCGTGCTGCTGGTCTTCCAGCTGGGGCAGCCCCGGATTTTCATGTCGATGGCGCGGGACGGACTGCTCCCGCCTTTCCTGGCGCGGGTACACCCGCGATTCAAGACTCCCTACATCGGTACCATCATGACCGGGCTTTTCGTGGCCACGTTTGCGGCCTTCGCCAATATCGCGGAGGTGGTAGACCTCACCAACATCGGGACCCTGTTCGCCTTCGTGCTGGTGTCAGCAGGAGTGCTGGTCCTGCGGCGGCTGGAGCCGGACCGGGTTCGGCCGTTCCGGGCGCCGTGGGTCCCGGTGACGCCGATCATCTCGATCGTGGCGTGCCTCTACCTGATGCTGCAGCTACCCGGGCTGACCTGGATCCGCTTCGGCATCTGGCTGGTGGTGGGCCTGGTGGTTTACCTGCTGTACGGGGTGAAGCACAGCCGGCTGCAGCGGGTGGCGGCAGGCGGGAAACGCTAGGCGGTACTGTTCGCGGTGGCGAGGCGGAGCGCGCCGGCGACAGCGTCCACCGGTGCGTCGGTCGTCTGGAAGGCAGGCTCTTCGGCCAGCTTGGCAAGCAGCGTCTTGCGGAGCGGCTGCCCTGCCGACAGCAGCCCGCCGGTCACCGCCACGCGGACCGGTCCCGCAAGCTCCATCTTCGGCAGCAGGCAGATGGCCAGTTGGGACAACTCCCGGGCCGCGTAGTCGGTGATCCCCTGGGCGAGCTGATCACCCTCCGCCGCGACGGCCAGCACGTGAGGCGCGAGCGCCGCCACTTCGGCCGGTGACGCGGTTGCTGCCCACCGCACCAGGTCATCGAATTCGTCGCTTCGGGTTGCGCGAAGAACCCGATCGCTGAGCGCCGTCCTGGGGCTGCGGTCGTCCTTCGCCCGACTGACCGCGCCGAGTGCCGCACGACCGATGGCGTAGCCACTCCCCTCATCCCCCATCTGCCACCCGTAGCCGCCGATCCGGTGCTGCTTGCCGGTCTGGTCGCGACCGACCGCAACGCTTCCGGTGCCGGCGCTCACCACGATCCCTGGCCCCTCTTTGAAGGCCGCGGCCAGCGCGATCTCGATGTCGGTAGTGACCACCACACTGGTGGCCAGATTCTCCCCTCGCAGCGCCTTGCGCAGCTCCTCGCGCTCAGGCTCCCGGCCGGCACCTGCGGCGCCTACCACCAGCACATCCCCGTTGAGGCGCCCCGCCGCGGCCAGGGCGCGGCGCACGACCTCAGTGATCGTCGTAGCGGCCACCAACGCCCGGCCGGGGCGCACCGCGGCACCGGGACCATCGGCCCGGCCCAGGATCTTGTCGCCGTCCGCCACTGCGACGGCTGTTTTCGTTCCGCCCACGTCGGCGCCAATCAGGATCTTCGCCATTCCATTACCTCAAAAGAAAAAAACTTGCCGCGGATGAACAGGGATGGAAACGGATCGCTCCTCAACCGGATCAGCCCCTTGTTGATCTCG
Source organism: Gemmatimonadales bacterium (assembly GCA_039930805.1). Taxonomy (GTDB): domain Bacteria; phylum Gemmatimonadota; class Gemmatimonadetes; order Gemmatimonadales; family GWC2-71-9; genus CAVVWJ01. The sequence goes on from JBDTTD010000078.1 coordinate 4,534, forward strand.
AGTCGCAGCAACTTTGGTCAACAGCACACCAACCAGCTTCGAGATAGAGACTCCGAGGTGTGCCTTAGAACGAGACTCTCTGTTTCCATCCGTGTTTATCGGTGGCTAGTGCTTTTCTTCCTAGAGCCGTGGGGAAGATAGCTGAGCGCCACGCCGGTGCAGACCGCCAGGAGAGTGCCGAGTGGAACATACCACGGCCAGGCCAGGCGGCCGACCGGCGCCAGCCATTCGAGGCCGGAGTACCCGGACAACCGCTTGGCGGACACCACGATCAGCATGAACGGCACCGTCACCAATACGGCTCCAATCACGTCTCGGCTCTGGGCCCGGGCCCAGCGGCCGGCCAGGACGTAGGTGCCGAGCAGCGGCCCGTAGGTCACCGATGCAATGGAGAGCGCCAAAACGACCACCGGGGTGTCGTTGCCGCTTGCCACGTAGTGGAAGAAGAGCGCCCCGCCGATCAGGCCAGTGGCCCAGATCGCCGAGAGCAGTCTGCCGACCTTGAGAAGATGAACCGGATCTCGCTTCCCGGTCCACGACGCGTACAGGTCATGGGTGGCCGACGAAGCAAGGGAGTTGATGGCCGAGCTGTGGGTTCCCATTGCGGCGGCGAGGATGCCGGCCACCACCAGTCCGGCCAGGCCGGTGGGAAGATGGTTCACCACGAAGGCGGGAAAGAGCTGATCTCCCGGCACGCCTTCGGGTGCCAGGCCAGCGGCCCAGATGGCGGAGCCCACCACCAGGAACAGGATGAACTGGAAGATCACCATCACCCCGGATCCTATCAGGGCGATGCGAGCATCCCGCAGCGATCTCGTCGCCAGCAAACGCTGGACGATCAGGTGGTCGGTGCCGTGCGACGCGGCCGACAGGAGAGCACCTCCCATCAAACCGCCGAGCAGGGTGTAGGTCCTGGTGAAGTCGATGGCCGTATCGATCACCTTCAGCTTCCCGGCATCCCGGGCGAGCTCCAGGGCAGCACCCGGCCCGCCCGCCAGCGACCACGCTATCAGCAGGGCACCGATGCCGCCCGCCAGGTACACCGAGAGCTGAAGCACGTCGGTCCAGACCACGGCCTTGAACCCACCGAACCAGGTGTAGACCATGGTGACGATGCCCATGACCACAATCGATGTGGGGATGCTCCAGCCGGCGACGAGCGCGAGGGGAATGGCGCTGGCGAACACTCGTACGGCGTCGCCCAGAAACCGGGTGACCAGAAAAACCGTCGAGGTGAGCCGCCGGGTCCCTACTCCGAAGCGCGACTCCAATCTTGCGTAGGCCGTCTCCTGCTCGCCCCGGAAGTATCCGGGCAGGAGCCAGATGGCCACGCCGATCCGTCCCACCAGGTACCCGAGGGTGAGCTGGAGAAAGGTGAGATCCCCGCGCGCCCCGATGCCCGGCACCGAGATGACGGTGAGGGCAGAGGTTTCGGTCGCGACGATAGAGAGGAGGATGGCCCAGGCTGGAAGGTCGCGCGCGCCGAGGAAATAGTCGGCGGCGTTCCGCTGGCTGCGAGCGACCCAGAGGCCCAGACCCAGGGTGAACGCGAAGTAGACGACGACGACAGTAAGGTCGGCGGTGTGCAGGGGAAGTTAGAAGTTAGAAGTGAGAAGTGAGAAGACAAGTGAAATGGGCACAAACGACGAGGGGTGAGAAAGGTCGACCATCGCCTTCTCACCCCTCACTTCTTACTTCTCACTGCTGTCAGGCCGTAAAGCTGCTGCCGCAGCCGCAGCCGCCGGTTGCGTTCGGGTTGCTGAAGGTAAAGCCGGAGCCCTGCATCGAGCTCACGTAATCGATGGTGATGCCGGTGAGGTACTGGGCACTGAAACCGTCCACGAAGACGCGGACGCCATTCACTTCGGCGACCATGTCGTCCTCGAGTGCCCTCTCCTCGACGTTCAGGCTGTACTTGAAACCGGAACAGCCGCCCGGCAATACGCTGACGCGAAGCCCCGCGCTCTCGGAGGAAACCTGCTCCTGGGCGATGAACTTCTGCACCTCTTCAGCCGCCCGGGCCGTGATGACGAGTGCGAAGCCGCTGGCAGGGGCCTGCTGCTCGATGCCGCTCATTACTGCTCCTTCCGTCAGGAGATGGCCGTTTGAGGTCGGTTTTGACTGTCTCAACTTAACTCAGGCCGAGGACTTGTGTCAACGCCGGCCCGGAGCGATGGATCAACCCGCAAGTTACGTTGTATCAACAAGAAAGCCACTACTGACGCCGTCCCATAGGCCACGGCCCGCACTCTGGAGCCGACCAGAAAATCGCCCAGCGATACCACCGCGCAATACACGGTCGCCAAGCCGGCAACCCAGTTGACCCAGGAGAGGGCTCCGCCGGGGATGGGGTCGTCCCCGTAGCCCAGGCGCCGGGAGACCCGGCGCCATCCGGCCCCACCAGGCCGGACCTTCCGGTAGAACCGCTCCAGGGTCGCATCTGATTCGGGACCGGTGGCCAGGGTGACCGCGAGCCAGACCACCGAGGTGACCGCCACGGTGATCAGCATGGTCTGGGCGTACGCCGGCCGGGACGAATCCAGCAGATCGTAGCCGTATCTCGCGAGCACCAGGGAGGTAACGAACGAGGTGATCATAGCGCTGATCTCCGACCAGGCGTTCACCCGCCACCAGTACCAGCGCAGGATGAATACCAGGCCGGTGCCGGCGCCCAGCCCGATCAGCACCTTCCAGCCTTGCTCGACCGTCTTGAGGTAGCTCATCACCACCAAGGCGCAAACCATTAGGATGACCGTGGCAACTCTCGAGGCCACCACCTGTGCCCGCTGGCTGGCGTGCGGCCGGATGAACCGCAGGTAGCCGTCATTGACCAGGTAGGAGGCGCCCCAGTTGAGGTGCGTGCTGATGGTGCTCATGTAGGCCGCGGCGAACGCCGCCAGGAGCAGGCCCTTGAAGGGCGAGGGCAGCACGTCCACCATGACGCGCACGTAGCCCTCCTCCGGGTTGGCGAGCCCGGGATATCGAATCAGGCCTACGAATCCCACGATGATCCAGGGCCAGGGCCGCAACGCGTAGTGGGCAATGGTGAACCAGAGTGTGGCCAGCAACCCATGGCGCTCGTCCTTCGCGGACAGGATCCGCTGGACCACGTAGCCTCCGCCGCCGGGCTCCTGCCCCGGGTACCACGCGGCCCACCACTGCACGGCCAGGAAGACCAGGAGTGTGGAGAGGGGCAACCAGGCCTGGTCCAGCGGCGGTAGAACCCGGAACGCCGCCTCCGCCGAGCCAAAATGAGCCGCAGCCTGGTCCCGCAACGCAGCCAGACCGCCGACCGAATCGACGGCAAAAACTGCGAGGAGGATCGTTCCACCCATCGCCACCACGAATTGCATGACATCGGTGATGACCACTCCCCAGAGCCCGGAGAAAACGCTGTACAACGCCGTTACCCCGAACAGGAGTATGGCCGCCTTCCAGGGATGCACACCGAGGGTCACCTGGAGAACTGTGACCATGGCCCGGGTGACCCATCCCATGATGATCAGGTTGATGGGAATGGCCAGGTACAGCGCCCGGAAGCCACGCAGCACTGCCGCCGGCCGGCCCCCGTAGCGCAATTCGGCGAACTCGACGTCGGTAAGAACGCCGGCTCGGCGCCACAGGCGGGAGAAGAAAAAGACCGTCAGGACGCCCGAGAATGCTCCGTTCCACCAGAGCCAGTTTCCGGCGACGCCATACTTCGCCACCAACCCGGCTACAGCCAGCGGCGTGTCGGCGGCGAAGGTCGTGGCCACCATCGAGGTTCCGGCGAGCCACCAGGGCAGGGAGCGGCCCGAGAGGAAGTAGTCCTCCAGGGAGCGGCTGGCCTTCCGGGTGTACGCCAGTCCGATGGCCGCGGAAACCACGAAGTAGAATGAGATGACGAGCCAATCGCTGAGTTCTAAGGTCATCGCCGGTCCCCCAGAAGAGTGGTCATCACGAGGTCCGCAACCGCCGCGCGCACCGGCGCCCAGCGGGGGTTGTCGCGGGTTGGGTTGACTCGATTGCTGAGCAGGACGATCACCATCTGGTGCTCCGGGTCAATCCAGAGCGAGGTGCCGGTGAAGCCGGTATGGCCGAAGCTGGTAGCGGAGAGAAAGGCGCCGGCACTGCTACCGGGGGACGGGGTGTCCCACCCGAGCGCCCGGCTCGAGCCGGGGACCAGGTCCTGGCGGCGGGTGAATTCCTCAACGATGGACCGGCGGAACGGCGGAACGGCGGTAGGTCCAGGCGCCAACATCCACTCCCCAAAGGTCAACAGATCGGGCGCCGAGCCAAACAGCCCCGCATGCCCTGACACGCCGTCCAGCCTGGCGGCGTTTTCATCGTGCACCTCGCCCCTGAGAATCCGGCCCCGCCACGGGTCGAGCTCGGTGGGGGCAATCCGGGCCCGGTCGGCCGGGGGCAGGAACCCCACCGAGGTCATGCCCAGCGGCTGAAAGATCCGGCGAGCCAGCAGCCGATCCAGGCGCTCATCGTACAGCGCCTCCACCACCTGGGTCAGGACGATCACGCCGAGGTCGGAGTAGACCTCCGTCGTTCCCGGCTTCGAGCTCAGAGGCGTGGTGTCAGTCAGGGCAAAGGCTTGATCCCGCGATTCTGTCTCCCGGAACAGGGGCCGCCACGCGGGCAGGCCGCTTTCGTGTGCGAGAAGCATCCGGACGGTCACCTGTTCCTTCTCCGCACCCGTGAATGCCGGTAGGTATCGTTGAACCGGCGCGTCGAGTTCGAGCTTGCCATCATCGACGGCTAGCATTACGGCGGTGGTGAGGCCGAGGACCTTGGTCAGCGACGCAAGATCGTAGACCGTGGTTACCTCGACTGGAGCAGTTTCCGCTCGCGTCAACCGGCCGGTGGCGTAGAGAAAGCGCTGCCCCGCTACGCTGACGCCGAGCACAGCGCCAGGCGCGGCTCCGGCCGCAATCGCGGAATCAAGGAACGTCGTTACCGGAATCCAAACAGTCTTCACCACGGTCAAGGCCGAGGGGATCAGGGGCTCGGGTCGGGGGGTGCAGCCCACAGTGATCATCATGAGTATGGTCCAGGACCGGCTCACGGCACTCGCCGCTGCACACCCCAGCCCCGGCTGTAGTCCGGCGGGATCGAGATCGGCAGCCGGCCGGTGATCGGGGTTTCCCCGGCCAGCGCCCGTGCCACCGCCTGCTCGATCACACTGTTCGCCCGCCAGCCGATGACGTAGGAGCCCACCTCGGGAAGGTCCGAGATCAGGTACGGGTTTCCCAGCGAGACCAGAATGCTCGGCCGGGAACGGGCGACGGAGTCGATCAGGTTCAGCATCGGCCCGGGAAGACCGATGGTCCCACGCCCGGCGGTAGGCTTATCGACGACGGCAAAGAGTGGGATGCTGTTTCCCGTGAGTGCCACCGCAGCGGAATCGTAGCTGGCAGGCCCGCTGGCGGGCCAGAGCTTGAAGACGGTGACAGCGTAGCCCCGCGCCCGGAGCTCGCCCCCGAGCGTGTTGCCGAGCGAGCGGTTGTCATCGTCCCCATAGGTGATGAGGGTGAGGGCGGGCCGGGCTCGGCGTAATCCGTGCACCGTGCCTCCCACGTCCTTCACCAGTACGATCGAGCGGGCGGCCATGTCGCGGGCGATCGTCTGGAACTCGGCCCGGCCCACCACTGAAGGGATGCTGTCCAGTGGCACGGTGCGCCGCTGGAAGAGACCGAGCTGGCGCTTTAGCTCCAGCACCCGGCGCACCGAACGGTTCAGCCGTTCCGGGGTGATCTCGCCGCGGGCCACCGCTGCCGCCATGACGTTGATGGTGGTCTTCGGATCGGCCGACTGGAGCAGAATATCGGCACCCGCGGTGAAGGCGCGCACCGCCGCCTCGGCGCCATAGGTCTTGACCACGCCGCCCATGTTCAGCGCGTCCGTGACCACGACTCCCTTGAAGCCGAGCGAGTCGCGCAGGATTCCGGTGAGAATGCTGGGCAACACCGTACCGGGCCGCAGCCGACCTCCATCGATGCCCGGCATGGCGATATGGGCCGACATGATCAGCGACACGCCGGCCGCTATCGCGCTGCGAAAGGGAACCAGCTCGACCGAGTCGAGCCGGGCCCAATCGGCGGTGCTGACCGCGAGGGTGATGTGCGAGTCGGTACCGGTATCGCCATGGCCGGGAAAATGTTTGGCGCCCGCGAGCATGCCATGTTCCTGGATGCCACGGACCTCCGCCGCGACCAAGCGGCCCACCACCACCGGGTCCTCGCCGAAGGAGCGGGCGTTGATGATCGGGTTGGCCGGATTGTTGTTGACGTCGGCCACGGGGGCGAAGGCGAGGTGCAGGCC
>JBDTTD010000079.1:0-10812 GCA_039930805.1 Gemmatimonadales bacterium
CTCGGTAATTCCGGCACGACTGCAGATGTTCTGCTCCACGAACAGCCACAGGTAGCGCAGGGCGTCCGGGGAGTTGTTGGTATAGTGGATCGTCTCCCGGCCCCGGATCTGCCGGGTAGCCGTGTCGAGCGTGGCCGCGATGCGATAATCGGCCCGTTGCTGCCAGTAGCCCCGCCCCGGGCGCCCGGAGGCGGTGCGAGAGGGGGTGGGTGTCGAGAGCGGCAATAGGGTGAAAGGCGAGACCGCAGCGACACCCGGTGCGTCCGGCGGGGCTTGCGCCGGCAAGACGCCGGCGAAGCCGACGGTGATGGCGAACAGGCCGGTAACAAGGCGGGCCATTCCACGCTCCAGGGGGCTGACGGTTCGCGGAACTTACCCCTGGCTCGGGGCCGGGCAACCCACCGGGCGGGGGACTGGCGGAATGGGCCGTCGGACCCCATCTTGGCGCGCCCGCATTTCCCCCCTTCAGGAGGATCCATGTCCCGAGGTGCACGACTCACCGCCGCCCTTGCGCTGACCTGCGCGCTGGCCGGCTGCAAATCCGACCGACCGACCCCGCACCGCGATGCCACCTCGGCCCCCACCGGCGAGGCCGCGAGCGCCGCCCCGGCAACGGTGACGATAACAGCGAAGGACTTCGCGTTCGACGCCCCGGCGCAGATCCCTGCCGGAGCGGTGGCGATGCAGCTTCGGAATCACGGCAAGGAGGTGCACCAGGCCCAACTGGTCAAGTTAGACGCAGGCAAAACCGGCGCGGATTTGCTGGCGGCGCTGAAACAGCATGGGCGGCCACCTGCCTGGATGAAATTTGTGGGAGGTCCGAACGCCGCTTCGCCAGGACAAGACGTGGTCGCGACTACCGTCCTCGAACCGGGACAGTATGCCTATGTGTGCCTGATTCCCAGCCCGGACGGGGTCATCCATGCCGCCAAGGGGATGGTCCAGACCTTCGAGGTCACCTCCACCCCTGCAGCGGTCGCAAACAGTCTACCGGAGTCCGACGTCACCATCAAACTGGTGGACTTCGACTTTCAGTCTTCCCAACCACTCGCCTCGGGCAAGCAGAGGATCCTGGTGGAGAACGCGGGGCCGCAGGCGCACGAACTGGTACTGGTCAAGATGAGCCCGGGCAAGAAGATTCAGGACTTTGCAACCTGGGCTGAGAGCATGAAGGGCCCGCCGCCGGGCATGCCCGTGGGCGGCGTCGGAGTGCTCGAGAATGGGATGCGATCGAGCTTCACTGCGAACCTGGCCGCGGGAAATTACGGCCTCATCTGTTTCGTGCCTGATGCCAAGGATGGGAAGATGCACCTGGCGCACGGAATGATGAAAAACATCAAGGTGAGCTGACGCAAACCCTCTTCCTGAAGTCCTTCGGCAAGCACGCAAAACCATTCTGTGCCCAGAGGCCCGCACCCCCAGCGCGGGCCTCGTTTTGCGCCTGCCGGAAGCGCTCGGCATACTTCACGTTGGGCGGCACGGTGTAGAGCACGGCCCATCCGTCGCGAATCATCGCCTCGTTCACCAGCGTAGGGCCGAGCCAGACGTAGGCCAGGACCCGCCCATATTGATCGATGGGCGCGGCGTCGTACTCCAGGCGTACGGCGGTGCCGGTTGGAAGCATCCTGCGCAACGCCTGCTGAGCCCTTCCCCCGAACGGGGGCTGTTGCCGCTCGGGGCTATCGATGCCGGTGAGGCGGACCTTCCGGCCATCCCGGCAGGTGAAGGTGTCGCCATCCGCGACCCGCAGAATCACGCATGCTGCCTCACCCTGTTGAGAGGAGGCGCAGGCGATCGGGGCGGCCGCGAGGGCCAAGCTCAACATGGCTGAGGGGGACAGCCTTGAGGTTGCCAGCATGATTGGCACATCGCTCCTGAATAACACGAAAACACGACAGAACGAAAACACCAAACAAACAACAAACAACCCGTGATTGCTATCGCTTGTTTCTGTTCGGTGAGGCTTCAGACGAATGACAGATTCCTTCGATAGTAACGCTCGACTTCACGTTGCGGTGACTGGCGCCGGTGGCCTCATTGGCTCGGCCCTCAGCCGGCGTCTGGCAACGGCAGGTCACCGGGTCACACCGATAGTTCGCCGACCGGCGAGTACGGGAGAGATCAGCTGGGACCCGGAGCACGGACGGCTCGAGGCGGGACAGCTCGAGGGCATCGACGCCGTCATTCACCTGGCGGGAGAGAACGTGGGGACCCGCTGGACTACCGCGCGCAAGCGCAGGATCAAGAGCAGTCGTATAGCGGGAACCCGCCTCCTGGCCGAGTCGATCGCCCGAGCCCGACGCCAGCCAGGTGTGCTGGTCTCCGCCTCGGCCATCGGCATCTATGGCAGCCGCGGAGACGAGGTGCTGACCGAGAACAGCCCGGCCGGTGACCCGGAGGTGGACTTCCTGGCCGAGGTAAGCCGGGGATGGGAAGCCGCTGCTGAGCCGGCCCGTGCCGCCGGGGTTCGGGTCATACATCCGAGGTTCGGGGTGGTGCTGAGTAAGGAAGGAGGCGCGCTGAAGAAAATGCTACTCCCGTTCCGACTTGGGCTCGGCGGTCGGTTGGGAAGTGGGACCCAGTGGATGAGTTGGATCTCGATCGATGACGTGGTAGGAGCCATACTCTATGTGCTCCTGATGGAGAGCTTCAGCGGCCCAGTAAACCTGGTAGCTCCGGAGCCGGTCCGAAATCGGGACTTTACCACCACTCTCGGACAAGTGTTGTCCCGCCCCACCCCGTTTGCCGTGCCGGCGGCGGCTCTCCGCCTCGCGTTGGGCGAGATGGCCGACTCCACGCTACTAGCCAGCGCCAGAGTGCTTCCCAAACGTTTGCTCGCCTCCGGCTATCGCTTCGAACACCCAGACCTCGGCACCGCGCTGCGACATGTACTGCACCCGTCGCCCTAGGGTAACTTTCCGAGCATGAGCGGACCCACGGCAGTCGTCCTTTTGAGCGGCGGGATGGACTCGACCACCGTGGCGGCTATTGCCCGGAGCCGCGGCTTCGAGGTGCACGCGCTGACGTTCCGGTACGGACAGCGACACGGGGCCGAGGTCGAGGCGGCCCGGCAGGTGGCCGAACGGCTGGGAATCCGGCGCCACCAAGTGCTCGATATCGATCTCCGGGCCTTCGGCGGCTCCGCCCTCACCAGCGACGTCGAGGTACCCAAGGACACGCCCATCGGCGAGATCGGGCACCGGATCCCTTCGACCTACGTCCCGGCACGAAACACCATCTTCCTCGCCTTCGCACTCGGCTGGTCCGAGGTGCTCGGGGCATCGGACATCTTCCTCGGGGCCAATGCCCTCGATTACAGCGGGTACCCCGATTGCCGGCCGGAGTTCATCCAGTCGTTTCAGACCATGGCCAATCTGGCCACTCGTGCTGGAGTGGAAGAGGGCCGGAGGCTCAACATTCACACTCCGCTGATCGCCCTTTCCAAGCGCGAGATCATCGAGCAAGGTCTGGCGCTGGGGGTGGACTATGGGATCACCCGGACCTGCTACGAGCCGTCGCCCGAGGGAGCAGCATGCGGCAGGTGCGACGCTTGCCTGCTCAGGCTCAAGGGGTTCCGGGAGGCGGGGTTGGAGGATCCGGCGCCGTATCAGTCGGTAAGGCGGTACGGCGGTACGGCGGTACGTGGGAGGGCGTCATCCTGAGCGAAGCAGCTGTCATCCAGCTGTCATCCTGACAACGGTGACCGACGATGAGCTATGCCGTTAAGGAGATCTTCTACACCCTCCAGGGCGAAGGCGCCAACACCGGGCGGGCGGCGGTGTTCTGCCGCTTCGCCGGCTGCAACCTGTGGACCGGCCGGGAGCGGGACCGGGCCGAGGCCATCTGCCAATTCTGCGACACCGACTTCGTCGGGACCGATGGCCCGGGTGGTGGCAGCTTTCGCACTCCGGAGGCGCTGGCCGAGGCAGTGCTGGGGGCATGGCCTGACCACGAGGCCGGCAAGCGATTTGTGGTCTGTACCGGGGGAGAGCCGTTGCTGCAGCTTGATGCTCCGCTGCTCCAGGCCCTGCACACGGTGGGGTTCGAGGTGGCCATCGAGACTAACGGGACGCTTCAGCCGGTGGAGGGGATCGACTGGCTCTGCGTGAGCCCCAAGGCCGGGGCCGAGCTGGTGGTTCGCTCGGGTGACGAGATCAAGCTGGTCTTCCCCCAGGAAGGGGCCGAGCCCAAGCGTTTCGAGCGGCTGGATTTCCGGCACTTCTTCCTGCAGCCGATGGACGGGCCGGAGCGACAGGCCAACACCGAGGCTGCCCTGCGATACTGTCTGGCGCATCCGCGCTGGCGGCTGAGCCTGCAGACGCATAAGCTTCTCGGGATTCCGTAAGCGGGGCGGCGGGAAAGCGGGGCAGCGGGGCAGGTTTGCTCCTCTAGCTATCCCGCCTCACTGCCTTTTTTCTGCCCTGCCGCCCTGCTGCCCCCCTGCCCCGCTGAGAATGCACGGTTACTCCGATCGCATCAGTCACGCGTTCGCCTTTGCCGCCAAGTACTACGGGGCGGTGGCCCCAGCCGGGTCGGGCATGGACTACATGGCCCATCCCGCCAACGTCGCAGTCATCCTGGCCCGCTATGGCTGCGATCAGATCACCATCGTCGGCGGAATCCTGCATCATGTACTGGAGGAAGCCACCCCGGACAAGCGCCTCCTGCTCGAGCGCAAGATCGGCGACAAGTTCGGTTCGGTGGCCCTCGCCGTGGCCAAGGACGCGTTGGAGCCCAAGTTCGACCACCGGGGGACCGAGCGCGCCTGGCAGGCCCGCAAGCAGGAGTACCTCAGCCAGCTGGCCATTGCCGAACCGCGAGCGCTCGATATCTGCGTGGCGGATGAGATTCATACCTGTGGCTCGACCATGACCGCGCTGCGCCGGCTGGGAGTGGAATACCTGCGAACGCTGTCCCGGGCCGGCTCGCATCAGACTATCTGGTGGTACCGCTCGATGATCGAGATCCTGGCCACCCGCTCGGACTGGCCGCAGCGAGAGATGATGACCGAGCTGCGACTGATGAGCGCGGACCTGGTCCGCAGCCTGCGCGAGAGAGAAGAGGACCTGTGAGGCGAATCGCCCTGGTGGGACTGCTCCTCGGGCTGGGCGCGTGTATGGGCGGCGCGCCACCGCCCATTCCGCTCAACCCGGTCCGATTCCTGCTCGTCAACGATGTCTATGTCGCGGACACCACGGCAGACGACCGGGGCGGCCTGGCCCGGGTAGCGACGGTACGTAACCGCCTGGCCGCGCACGGCCCGGTCGTCTTCGTCCTGGCCGGCGACGTCCTCAGCCCGAGTGTGCTGAGCAAGTACTACGCTGGGCAACAAATGGTGGCGGCCCTCAACGCGGCCAAGCTCGACTATGCGACGTTCGGCAACCATGAGTTCGACCTCGAGCTCGACACGCTGATTGCCCGGATCGAGGCCTCGGAGTTCAAATGGATCTCCAGCAACTGCACCCGGGCCGGTGGCGCCCCGCTGCCGAAAGTGCTGCCCTGGGACACCCTCCGTGTCTCGGGCCACAAGGTGGGGCTGTTCGGCCTTACACTGGAGGGCAACTACCCCCCAGCGGTCCGATGCTCCAATCCGGACAGCGCTGCGGGGCGCGCGGTGGAGGCCCTGACCGCGGCAGGTGCAGATCTGATCGTGGGCATCACCCATCAGACCATCAAGGCGGACCGGGACCTGCTCGCTCGAGAGCCCCGGATCGATCTGTTGCTGGGTGGTCATGAGCACAAGGCTCAGGACTCGACCGTGTCGGGCCGCCATGTGGTCAAAGCCGACGCCAACGCCGTATCGGCCCAGTTCGTGACGTTGTGGGGAGGCAAGGGGAGCTGGCGTCAGGCGACCGGCCTGGTGCCGATCAACGCGACGCTGCCAGCGGACACTGCTGTGGCACGAGTGGTGGCGGAATGGAACGACAGCCTCCAGAAGAGGCTCGGGCCGGAGCGGGTGGTGGGGCGCACCAGCGCGCCTATCGATCCCTCGACCAGCCTTTCACGGAGGCGAGAGTCGATGATGGGAGATCTGGTCAGCGATGCGATGCGTGCCGGCACCGGCGCGGACGTTGCCCTGCTCAACTCCGGCACCCTGCGCTTGGATAACGCGATCGAGCCAGGGCCGATCTCCAATCATCAGTTGGAGGCACTCTTTCCCTTCGCCGACCAGACGCGCGTAGTCACCTTTCCGGTGACCGGAGCCGGACTCCGGCGCATCCTCGAGCACGGGGTCTCGAGTGGAGTGCTTGGTACCGGCGGGTTCCTTCAGGTCTCCGGTCTTTCGTTCACCTTCGACCCGTCCAAGCCTTCGGGTCGCCGGGTGGTGGGTGATCTTCGACGCCCGTCGGGGCGCACGCTCGGAGACCAGGACTCGGTCCGGGTTGCTCTTGGTGTATATACGGCGTGTGAGGGGGGCGACGGCTATGCGGTTCCGGAGGCTCAGCCCGCCTGTGCCAACCGGGGGTCGGCGCCCCGGGCGGTGGACCTGCTGATCGAGTACATCGTGGACTCACTGAAGGGCCGGATCGAGGCCCCGAAGGACTCGCGAGTGGTACAGACCGGAAACACAAATCCCGGCTGAGCTGGATGCTCGCCGGGACCGGGTAGCCTTAGCAGTTTTGGTCACCCAGGCTGCAAAGCTGAAATCCCTGGGGCCCCGAAGGGCTATGTCGTTCAACTGCGGAGAATATACCCATTCCAGGGCTCCAGCACAACCTCTCGCCGCTCCCCCCCGTCACGCCGTTCTTATATTATAGGACATGGGTTTAACCCCTTCCCCGCAGCTAGCCACCTTACCCAGTGCCTTTGCCGCCGCTTGCCGCCTCTCCCGGACGGACGGAGAGCTGTTCGAGCGCTGCCGGGTTGCCCTGGTCCGCCGCTACCAGAGCGAGCGGATCTGGTTCAGCCTGGTCTCGTCGGCGGAATCGATCCCCCGGGTGGGCCCGGCCCAGGGTTTCGAGAGCGCGGTCGAGGTAGCCCGCCTGGCCAGCGGGGAGACCGAGGTGGTGATCCACGCCGACCCCCTGGTGGCGGAGGAAATGCGCTCCGTCGCCATGTCGCTGGCCCTGGGGCTCAGCGTCGTGGTCGAGCTGCGCAGCATTCTCCTGGAGCGCCAGGCCGCGCTCGACGATGCCGTGTTTCAGCTCCGGGCCCTGCGCCAGGTCGCCCGGCTGCTCTCGTCGGTCCACTCCACTGAAGAGACCGAGCAGCTGATCCTGGACTTCATGGCCGAGGTGTTCTTTGCCTGGTGGGCATGCCTGTACCGCCCCGAGGCTGAGGTCTACGTTCCCAGCGTCTTTCGTTCGCTCAACGACCGGCTCCGGCCGGCACCGATCGAGCGCTCGGCGCTGGACCTGGCGCTTCCGCCGGGAAGTGCCGCCGCGGGGGCCGACGACGCCGGTCTGGCAGAGCTGGTCGGTCCTGGGGCCGAGCTGGTAGTGCCGCTGGACGCCGGTTCCGAACGCATGGCGGTGCTGGTGCTGGGCTCGCGGATCAGCGACAAGCTCTATGGGCGCGCGGAGTCGGAGCTGGCGGGCACGCTCTCCTTTGCGGCGGCCATCGCCCTCAAGAACTCCGAGCTGGTAGAGCAGCTTCACAGCGCCGCCACGACGGATGAGCTCACCGGGCTTTGCAACCGTCGGGCGCTGGAGGAGCGGCTCGCCGCCGAGATCTCCCGGAGCCTGCGCCATCAACTGCATACCAGTGTGCTCCTCCTCGACCTTGACCGCTTCAAGGTGGTCAACGACACCATGGGCCACGCCGCGGGAGACCGGCTGCTGAAGGAGGTCGGCGGCGTGCTGCGGAGGCAATGCCGGGCCCTGGACGTGGTCGGCCGTCTCGGCGGCGATGAGTTCCTGGTCATCCTTCCCATGACCAAGCCGGCCGAAGCCAAGGTGTTCGTGGCCCGGGTCCAGGCCAGCCTTCGCGACATCGAGAAGACCAATCCGGAATTCGGAGCCTGCACCTTGAGCATGGGAATTGCCGAATCACCGCATCACGGGACCACGGTCAGCAGCGTTCTCGCCGCGGCGGACAACGCGTTGTACCGGGCCAAGCGTGGCGGCAGGAATACGGTCGAGGTCGCGGAAGGCTAGCCATTCATGCCTGAATCTGAATTCACCCTGCTGGGCGACGCGGTCTGGCTGGACTTCGTCAACACGGCCCGAGGCCGGGTTCCCTCGCCGCCGGAGCTGCTGCCGGACCTCGCGGCCGTCGAGCGCTGGGCCAGGGCCCAGAGTCTTGCCTGGATCGACGGCAATGGCGTTGGGCTCGCCGAGGTGCTGGGGTTTCGCGGCTGCCTGACTGCGCTCGCCGAGGCGCTGCATGCGGATGCCCAGCCGCCGGCAGGCTCGATCAGCGCCATCAATGAACAGCTCTCCCGCAACGACGGGTCTCACCAGCTGACCCGCGTAAGTGGCGAGTGGCAGCTTCGGTTCGCTCCCACCCGGCCGCCGACCCTGATCGAGGCCATCGCCCAGTCCGCGGCGGCAGCGCTGGCGGACCCGCTGCTCTTCGTCAGGCGCTGCGCCGGGGAGGGCTGTTCTCTGTATTTCACCGACAGCTCCCCGAATCAGGGGCGGCGTTGGTGCAACGCGGCCGTGTGTGGCCTGCAGGTGAGGGTAGAGCGGCGGCGCGGGTTGTTGCGCTGACCAGCGTGGAGTCGGGCCGGAACTTCGAGCGGACCCACCAGGCGCTCGGTACCCGCTATCGCATCGAGCGGACGGTGGCCGTATCCCCGGAGCGGGTCCTCTTCGAAGCGCACGATCTCGTCCTCAAGCGCCGCGTAAGCCTGCGGGTGAATTTCTTCACCGACCAGGCGACCCGGACCTGGTTCGTTCGCGAGACCGAGGCGCTGGGGCGGCTGGACCACCCGTCCATCCGGCACGTCTATGACGCCGGGGTCATCGGTGACCTGGCGTATCGGGTCGGCAACTGGATCCATGGGGAGGGCCTGCAGGGCGCGCTCCAACGGGGGCCCCGGCCTATCCCCATGGTCCATACCTTGGCGCGGGATCTATTGAGCGCGATGGAGCATGCCCATACCCAGGGCATCATCCTGCGCCGCGTTGTGCCGGCGTCGGTACTGCTCAGCTCCTCGGGTCGGGCCATGGTGTCGGACGTGCGCTACTGCAGCTACATGCTGCCCGCCATCCCTCCCGGCACCGTCCCTCTCGGCCTGGCCTATATGGCGCCGGAGGTCAGAGACGGGGTGCCGGGGGACCCGACCAGCGACGTCTACACCGCGGGTGCCCTGCTGTACGTGGCCATCACCGGCCAGGAGCCTCCGCTGGATCCGGCGAAGATTCGCCGTCCCTCCGAGCTCAGGCCGGCCTGCCCCCGAGCCATCGAACGGATCGTGCTCCGCGCCATGCAGCCGGCGCACGACGACCGGTATCTGACTGCGGTGGAGATGCTGGAGGACTTTGCCAGCGACGCAGGAACCTTCGAGACCCCGGTGATCGCGATGGGTCAGGGGCCGGTGGCGGACGAGGAGGACAAGGCTCGATGGGAGAAGCGGCTCCGCCGCGCCCTGGGCGACGACTACGAGCTCCTCACGCTGCTGGGCACCGGCGGATTCGGCCGGGTATACCGGGTGCGCGACCTGCAGCTCGAACGCGAGGTGGCGCTCAAGGTGCTCCAGCCGATGTTGACGCGGGACCCCGAGGTGGTAGAGCGGTTCCGCCGGGAGGCCCAGCTGGCGGCCGGCCTCCGGCACCCAAACATCGTGAATATCTACGACATCGGGGGTCGGTCCGGACTGCTCTGGTACACCATGGAGCTGATCGACGGGCCCAGCCTGGCCCAGCTGGTGGAGCGTGACGGCCCGCTCCCATTGGACCGGACCCTCCGCCTGCTGCGCGAGGCCCTATCGGCTCTGGCACACGCCCACAGTTCGGGGCTAGTCCACCGTGACATCAAGCCGGAGAACATGCTGATCGATCGGTCGGGCAGCGTCCAGATCACCGACTTCGGCCTGGCGCTCGCGCTCCGGGGAAAGTTTGGCGGAGCCACCAGCCAGAGCGGCACCCCGCAATTCGCCAGCCCGGAACAGCTCCTGGGCGAGCGGGTGGACCAGCGGTCGGACCTCTACAGCCTGGCCGCCGTGGCTTATTACGCACTCCTGGGGACGCCGCCGTTTCCCGGCATGACCGTGGAGCAGGTGCTCGCCAAGCAGACCACCAACCAGTTCCCCACCTCCAAGGGAAAAAGGGCCGACGTCAGCGAGGCCCTGGAACAGGTACTGGACCGGGCCCTGAGCGCCGACGTCTCGGCACGATACCCCTCGGCGGCCGAGTTCCTCCAGGCGTTGAACCATGCCGTGGGGGCCCCGGCCAAGGAGCCGGTGGCCGATTGGGCCCGGGCCGCAGCCCGCTGGTTCCGCGGCTCCCCTCTTGACTAAACGCTCTGGCCATACAGATTTGTCCCTCGATAGGGCCCCCTTATGAGGTCTGATCGACCGTTTAGTCGCAATCAGAGACCCCGGGTGGATCGCCCAGCGGGTCTTTTCATTTTTTATGACGCGGGACAGGCCTGCGCCCATAAAAACTCGGCCTCCGGACCTTCCGGAGCCGACGCAGTCAAACAAACAGGAGTAGGCGCAATGGCTCGCACCATCGGCACGGTGAAGTGGTTCAACGACGCGAAGGGTTTCGGTTTCATCACCCCGGAAAACGGGGACAAGGACTGCTTTGTCCACCACACCGCCATCAAGGCAGAGGGCTTCCGCAGCCTCGCCGAGGGCGACCGGGTTGAGTTCGACATCGTGCAGGGTGCGAAAGGCCCCGCCGCCGAGAACGTCACCAAGGTGAA
>JBDTTD010000080.1:0-10773 GCA_039930805.1 Gemmatimonadales bacterium
GGTCGAGACCACAGGAGGGGCAGAACTTCGATTTTCCGGTGATTTCGCTGCCACATCGGGAGCAGAACATGGGGGCAAGCTACGTAGGCGCCCAAGCGAGTTCAAGGCGAGTGCATGGCGTATCGCCAGAGGGTTTGCGAAAGGCGGGGCAGAGGGGCGGCGGGGCAGAGGGGAAGTTGAAAGGCAACAGCTTAGCATAGCTGCTACGATGTGAAGGGAAACGCGGCCTGCTGCCCCGCTGCCCCGCCGCCCAGCTGCGTTGGCACGTCACGTGCAGCGGTTCAGCCGGACCGTCCCGCGTCATCTACTTTGGAGAGCCTGTGGTACCGTATCACACGATCGCCTTCAGCCAGCAAAAACTCAGGGCCGCCCTCAGGCGGGCTGCCGGCCAGGACCCAGCGTTTACCTATGGGTTCGTGGTTCATTCCCGGCGCCACCACGAGCGCCCGACGCTGGGCCTGATCACTCTGCACGGCGAGAGCCTGGCGTTCAACGAGCGGCTGCTGACCGCCCTCGACGGTATCCCGCTCTGGCTGTTCGGGCACGCGCGGATCACACTGGTGCCGGGCGTCTCGATCGCCCCGGGCGAAGGTGGCCGTACCAGGCCGGCCGAGCGGCCGCTGGCCTCGATGCTGATGCACATCGCCACGTTCGACACGAGCACGGGCGTCACCCAGCACCTGGTACAGGTGGAGGCCGTGGTGAAGGCCGAGAGCCTGGTGCAACCGCTGCTGATCCTGGCGCCGACGAGACCGTCCGCGTGGCCGATGTAAGCGGGGAAGAGGGACAGAGGGACAGAGGGACAGTACAGGCGCGGAGTGGAAGAATGTCACCCGGAGCGCAGCGAAGGGGCCGAAGCTCGAATCAGCTTCAGGCCCCTTCTCGTTTCCCGCGTTGCTTCCCCGCTGTCCCGCTGCCCCGCTTACCCGCCCCGCTTCGCTTCGTCCACCACCTGAAACTCCCGGCTTCGAACGTCCTTCCGCCCGTCGGCGTCCACCACCAGCAGCTCCAGCACGTAATGGCCGGGCTTGAGGCGGTCGAGCTTGAGGCTCCGGTGCGTGGAGACGGCGGCTGTGGTGGCCTGCTGCTCGAACTTGAGCTTGATGGCCGCCGATCCACCGCCGAAAATCTTCTTGAAGACGCCTCCGCCGGAGCCCCGCTTCCTGACCGCGAGCTCTACCGTGTAGGGAGCCGGGCGAAGTCCCTCGATCTCATAATACAGCTCCATGTCTTCGCCCCGTTTGTAGGTGCGCAACGGGTTGAAGAGTACGGTGTCGTCCGGCGTGCGCCGCCAGCCGAGGTTGGCGGTGTGGGAACCGAGCACGAGGTCGCTGAGGCTCAATGCGGCCTGGCTGGTCGGTCCCACCCGGACGCTGTCGCGCGGGAGAGTCGTCCCCGCATCATCACCCTGCTGGATGGCCAGGCGGTACCGCAGCTCGCCGGATGGCACCGGGGCGGCGACTCGGCCCACGAGGTGTTCGTTGGGGGGCACCCGCTCGGGGGCGACGAAGTGCCGGGTCGTGTCGAGCGAAGCCACCACCCTGTCCTTCTCGTCCATTGCCACGAACCGCAGCCGGACACTGTAAAGGAATCCGCGGGTCACGGTGACCGGCTCGAGACTGGACCCCTTGATCGCGTACGCGATCTGCACCTGACGCCCGGTGGAATCCCGTCCGACAGCGAGCACTTCCGAGGTGGCCTTGAGCTCGTTGGGGAAGCGTAGCTCGTAGCTGTCGCTCGTAGTTCCTACCGCAATGCTCTCCTGTCCGGCTCGCCGTTCCTGGTTCTGATAGCGGCCGGTGCTGCCCTTACCGGCTGCCTGGATCCGGCGGTAGATGGGGGAGAGCTGCTCCCGCGACAGCATCAACTGTTCGGCCATGGCGTTGTCGCTCCGATCGCTGCGGTCCTGCAGCTTCACCGCGCTGCTGAAGCCGAGCACGTCGAAGAGACTCTCGACCAGCTTGAAGTCCTGCACGTCCTCCCGGGCGATGAAGTGGAAGATCAGGTCACCATCGGTGCGGGTATAGCGCCAGGATTCGTTCGGCTCCAGCCCCGGGGCGGCATAGGTGGCCCGGCTCGATGGCTCGCCATGCCGGATATAGATGACCCCGCGGTCGTCGAAGTCCCGGCTGCCGGAGCGATAGCGCTCGACGATATCGTAGTGCCGGTTATTGGACGTGAGCTGAAAGTTCTTGCGGGCATAGAACAAACGCCGGTAGTGCTCGCGCAGGCGCTCGCCATCGGTGCGCAGGTCGGCCCGATCGCGCTCACCCCAGAAGCGCCGGAGATACGTCGCCCGGCGGGCACCCTGCTGGCCATCGAACTCACTCAGGACGCTGTCGGACGCAATCGTCGCGAGATCGCTCCGATAGCCGGCGACGGTGATGGAGTCGTCCACCATCGCCCCCTCGAGGTAGGGCGTCACCCCTTCGAAGCGGCCCAGCAGGAGCTGGGTACGTGCCACCTCGAGGAGGGCGAGCCCCCGATTGGAGCCGCTCTGGAGGTAACCGTTGAACGCCACCAGGGCCGAGTCGCCGTCGCCCACCTCACGCTCGACCCGGCCGCGCGCGAGCAGCACCTGGGGATCGTTGCCGGCGGGAGTGGAGGCCGACCGTCGCAGCGCTTCCAGCGCCACGCCCAGCTTGATGTTGACCCGCTGCCGCAGCGCCGTGTTCGACAGATCGACGAGACCGCGGACGAACGAGGGGTCGATCGCAGCCGACTTGGCGAACGCCACCGCCGAGCGGGTGAGGGCGTCCTTGCCCAGCATGGTCTTGAGGCCGGTCACGAAAGAGACCTGGGAGTCACCCACGCCGTATTCGGCCAGGCCCATGCCGTACCACGCGTAGGGCCAGGAGGGTTGTAGATCGATGCCCCACTGGAACTCGGACGCGGCATCATCATAGTGGGCCTGGCCGCCGAGATCTCCGAGCCGGAGCGAGACGAATCCCAGCTTCAGATGGACCATCGCATTACCGCGGTCTACCTTGGCCGAGTCGATCAGCCTCTTCTCCAGCCCCAGCAGTCCCATCGAATCCACGGTGGTGCCAACGGAGTCGCGAAACCGCTCCAGCTCCCCCCGCTCCTCGGGGCTCTGTGCCAGGAGGTGTCCCGGCTTCAGAATGAGGAAGGCCAGAAGCGTGGCGGTACCAGCGATAATGCGGAGACTCATCAGGGAAGGCATCAGCAGACCTCGTTACTGCACTCTAGGGATCAACACCGCCGCCCGTGGCGCCGGCATCAGGCGCCTGCGATGGGGAGAGATTCGCCCTAGGAGACGCCCTTGCTCTCGACCGGCCCACACCGGCCGGAGACTGGTTTCCAGCGCGGTCCAGCAGGTAGTCGCGGATTCCCTCGTAGACGCCCCGGGCGTACCGGCGCGCACCGGCCGGAGACCGCAAGGCGGCCTCCTGTTCCGGCATGATGATGAACATCCCCTCGACCAGCACCGATGGCATCCAGGTCGCTCGAGCGATGGCGAGGTCGGCCCGGCTGATTCCCAGGTCAGGCAAGCCGAGCCGACGAACCAGGGTACGCTGAATGGCGGCGGCGAGCGGCGCGCTCCGGGGTTGATTATAGAATACGCCGGTCCCCTGGTTGGTGAAGGGGTTGATGCCGTCGGGCAAGGCATTGTTGTGAATCGAAACCAGCAGCTCCGCTCCGCTACTTTCGGCCAGCGCCACCCGGGGCCACAGATCTACCGCGGTATCGGTAGTACGGGTCATCGCGACCCTGGCGCCGGCGGCCTCGAGCATGTCGCGGAGCTGCAGCGCCACCGCCAGGTTGGCCTCGGCCTCGCGCAGGCCGGTCGGGCCGGTGGAGCCCAAGGGCGGGTGGCCCGGGTCGATGGCGATGACTCGCCCCCGCAGTGGGTCGTTAACCCTGATTCGGGGCGGGCGCCGTATGTCGAGCAGTAGATCGTTACGGCTCCAACGAGCTCGATAGCCCCATACCGGGTCCCACAATTCCACTGTCAGCGTCACCTCCTGGCGCTGGGTCTGGGCCCAGCTCATCTGCCGCACCAGTGAATCGGTGCCGTACCGCATCCAGTCCACATCTCCCACGGCGCTGTAGAACGTGATGGCCAAGCTGCGCTCGTGTTCCACCACCTGGAACGGCACCCGCAGGGTCAGCGGAATCCGCAGGGTAGCCCGATCCTCGAAGGGGGTGAGCGTAACCGAGCCCACCACAGCGCGGGGCTCCGGCAGCCCGGCGGGGAGCGGCCGCGCCTCGGCAATGGGGACCCAGGCCTCCGAGGCGGGCGAGAGCCGGATACGAAGGTCGTCATTGACCCGGCCAGTCACCGATGCGCGGGTACCGGTCGGAAAGAACCAGGCGTAGCTACCACCCGGCGTGGCCCGGCCGGGCGTCAGGCTGTCGGTGTTCCCCTGCTTCGCGGTGTCGTCATCGAGTTGAGTGACGATGGGCAGAGTGTCGAGTAGCGCCACCTGCAACGGCCAGCGAAGCCGTACCGTGTCGCGCTCCAGCGCCGCCTCGACCACGGCCCAGGAGCTGTCAGGCGAGGCCAGCTCGGCATATGGAGCCGGACACCGTGCCCCGGTCACGCAACGTACAGCGGCACGCGCGAGCACCCGGACCAATGAGGCCGTAGGCCCGCGCAGGACGGGGCCCGCATCCGGTCCGATGGCACGCCCCCGGACCACGCCCACGTATCTCACCTCTTCGGGGGCGCGAAGCTTCGTGGTATCGCGGTCGAAGGCCCTGAGGGCGGGCAGCACTTCCTCCCTCTCTCGTTGGGGAAGCAGCCGGACCACCTTGCCGCCGGGAAGACGCACCCGAACGTCCGCACCTTCGACGGCCCGGGTTGAGAGCGTCAGGTACTCGTTCCGGGGGAGCCATACCTGGCCCTGGGGCGAAAGCGACACCGAGTCAATCCAGGCGCGGCCCTGGCTGATTTCTCGCGGGAGGGTGCCTCGATCCCGCCGCACCGGATAGATCAGGACCGACGAGTCCTGGCCCGCTTGGGCTGCGATGGTGAAATGCATCAAGGTGTCGGGAGGAAACGGGATCCAGGCCAGCCAGGCGCCATTAGGCCAGACCCGCACCGGGTGGCCGTTGATGGTGACCCTGGTCTTTCCGTCGGCCACGGACCCGAACAGAAAACTGGAATCGCTGGCCCGCACCAGATCGGTCAGAGCCGGGTAAACTACCCGAAGGCCGATCGGGTCCTGCACCGCCGGAGCGGCGTGCAGCTCCGAGCGCTGCAGGTGCGACTCCGCCGGCCCCGGCTTGGGGCTTTCGGCGGTACGGGGGGTGGGTGAGGGATCGGATTTCGAAGAGCAGGCCGGCGCCGCCAGCATCAGCCAGAGCGCCCACCGGCGTGCGCGAGAGACAAGCATGGCTGCAAAGTACACAATGACCATAACTTACGCCAAGACGGCGTTGACGCTCTCCCCCCCGCTTCCTAGATTCGTCAGACCTGGAAGCGCATGTGACTCTCTACCGCATGCCTGCCGTCCCCGCTCAGCCCATTTCCGGAGGTGTTACATCGTTCCGAGGAGCGCGTGAACGGCGGCGCGGTGCGAGTCAGCGTATTCGGCAAGACCGATCTCGGCCGCACCCGAGATCACAACGAGGACACCTTCCTCGTAGCCGACCTGAGCACCGGGAACGCCAGCCTCCATCCCGAAGTCCGCCACCACGAGGTCGGCGCGCGCGGGTCGCTGTTCATGGTAGCCGATGGGATGGGTGGCGCCGCCGCCGGTGAGCTGGCCAGCGCCATGGCTGCGGATTTGATCTACCGCCACCTGGCCACTGCCTGGGCCACCGACATCGACGCCTCTCCCGATCAGTTCGCTCACCGGCTGCGTGAGGCCGTCGAGCTCGCCAATCGACAGATCTATTCCTACGCCCGCGAGCATCCCGATGTCAGGGGAATGGGCACCACGGTCACCGCCGCCGGCATGTTCGGCAGCGACCTTTACCTCACCCAGATCGGGGACAGCCGCGCGTATCTGGTGCGGGGGTCGGAGGCGTTTCAGCTCACCAAGGACCAGAGCCTCATGCAGCGTCTCGTCGATGCCGGCGAGCTGACCGCGGATGAGGCGGAGCAGAGTGAGCGGCGGAACATCATCCTTCAGGCGCTCGGGCCGGACCCACGCATCAAGGTGGATCTTACCCACCAGCCGATCTGCCGGGGCGACACGCTGATTCTCTGCTCTGACGGTCTCTCCGGCCTGGTGCACAAGGAGGAGTTCGCCCAGATGGCCCAGGAGCACAGTGATCTTGCCACACTGTGCTCCGCGCTCATCGATCTGGCCAACGGCCGCGGTGGACCCGATAACATCACCGTCGTCGCGGCCCGGTTCGAAGGAGAGGGGCTGCCGGAAGCCGACGGAACCGACGGCATCGGCCACCAGGCCTATCAGCCGGCGCAAGCTGCCACCGCGCCACGGCAGAGGATCTTGCCGGCCGAGGAAACTGATTCGGACGACGAGCAATCCATGCGGCCGTTGGATCGGCTCCGCTCACTGGCCCTCATCCTGGTCATTCTCGGCGTGCTCCTGCTGCTGCTCACCGTGTGGCAGTAGGCTCCTCTCCCCTACCCCCTGATCAGGCGGAGCCGGCCGGGGTAGCCGCTCCCTTGCGAGTGCGGCTGGCGTGGCTGGCCGCTCTTTCGTTTGCGTCGGGCTTTCCCTTCGGCCTGGTGAACGAAACCCTGCCGGTCTATCTCCGCACCCACGGCGCCGGGCTGATCGAGATCGGGCTGATCAGCGCGGTCAGCTTTCCCTGGACATTCAAGTTCCTCTGGGCCCCGCTGGTAGACCGGCTTGGCAGCAGGAGACAGTGGATCGTCGCCTGCCTCGCCGGCCTGACGCTGCTGACGCTGGCCCTGGGCACCCAGGAGCTCAACGAGCTGGCGCGCTGGTTCTGGCTCATCCTGGTGCTGATGGTGACTCTGTCGGCAACCCAGGACATCGCCATCGATGCCTACACCATCGAGGCGACTACCACGCGCGAGCTCGGGGTTGCCAACTCGGTCCGCATCGCGGCGTACCGGGTGGCGATGTTCACCGCCGGTGGCCTGCTCATCTGGCTCGCAGGCCGACAAGGGTGGCCGGCCTCGTTTCTCACCGGCGCCACACTGATGGGCGCGCTTACTGCGGCGGCGCTCTTCATCCCGGAGCCCAAGCGTGCTGTCGCAACGGCCATGTCCATCTGGGAGCCGCTTCGCGAGCTGCTCTCCCGGCCCAACATCTGGGCGGTGGCGCTCTTTGCGCTCCTGTTCAAGATCGACATCTACGCCATGGAGCCCATGACTCGGCCGTTCTGGGTCGATCGGGGCTTCACGCTCGAAGAAATCGGCGCCATCCTCACCCCGGGCCGCATCATCGCGACGGTGTCCGGCGCCGTGCTCGGTGGATTGCTCACCACCCGGATGGGGATTTTTCGGGGCCTCTGGACCCTCGGCATACTCCAGGCGCTGTCGAGCCTGGGCTATGCGGCGGCAGCAACCCTCCCACCATCGAAAGGGCTGATCATCGGCGCGGCGCTGTTCGAGAACTTCGCCCATGGACTGGGGACAGCGGCGTTCCTGGCTTTTCTGATGTCGGTGTGCGAGCGGCGCTATGCCGCCACCCAGTTCGCGGTGCTGTCGGCGTTGCTGGCGCTGAGCCGGACGTTGGCTGGAGGTGCTTCGGGGGTGTTGGCTGAGAACCTGGGGTACGGACGGTATTTCTTTTTGACGTTTCTTTTCGCGCTTCCTGCCTTCGCACTACTCCCCTGGATCAAGGGAGCCAGCAGGACCAGCTGATTGTATGAGGCCTAGCCCAGTCGTTGGCACAGCCATCTCGCCACCGCCTCCTGCATGAGCCGCTGCCGGTGCCAGGCCAGGAGCACCGGCGCCTTGCTGGGCAGCTCCGCGATGAGCCGAGGATGTCCGAACAGAACGATGAGGTCGGCGCCCGAAGCATGATGAGCCAGCGCTTCCTTGGCGGCCACGCCGAACCCCGAGCGGCCTTTCCAGGCACGGGGCTCGGCGAACACCAGCAGAACTCTGGAGCCACCTCCGTACCGGCCGATTCGATCGGGCCCCAATGCGCGATGGACGTAGTCGCTCGGCCCCGGCGGGTAGGGGCCACCGATATCGTCGTCTACCACTACCAGGTCGAGCGGCTCGGTCAGGTCCGGCACCGAGCGCCGAACCATCATGCCCTCATTCAGCAGCACGTCCGCGAGCGCATCCGCGGACTCATAGGGGCCCCGCGTGACCGGCGGTGTCGGTGCGGTAGCCGCGGTCAGGGCATGGTCGTAGCGGCGGAGGGAATCGTTCAGGCGATCCTGGCTCAGCGCGCCACTCGCCAGCGCCCCTTCGAGGGCATCGCGCACCCGCCGGGCGTCGTTGGGGTAGAGTAGCAGGTCCGCTCCGGCCAGGATTGCCTCCACCGCGGCATCGGACTCCCGGCGGCCGACCAGAGCCCCATCCATGATGAGCGCGTCGGTGACCACGAGCCCATCGAAGCTGCTGCGCAGCTCCCCCAGAAGGGTGGGAGAGAGCGTTGCCGGCAGCCCGGAGCTATCGAGCGTTGGGTACGCGACGTGCGCGGTCATGATGGAAGCCACCCCGCTGGCGACCGCGACGATGAAAGGCACCAGGTCGGTCGCCCGCAACGACGTGGCGGATTCCTCCACCACCGGCAGGGCGACGTGAGAGTCCACTGCGGTGCGGCCATGACCAGGATAGTGCTTGGCACAGGCGAGCGCGCCGGCTCCCTGGCACCCCTCGACCCACTGGCGAACATAGGTGGCGACCTCGTTTGGATCGGCTCCGAAGGCCCGGGTCTGCACGATCGGGTTCTCCGGCATCACGTCGAGATCCGCGACCGGGGCAAAGACCCAGTTTATGCCGACGGCTCGCGCCTCCTGGGCGGTGACCGCGGCGGCCCAGCGGATCACCGCAGGATCCCGTAACGAGGCGAGCGCCATTGGAGGCGGGAATTCGGTGAGGCCGACAATCTGCTGGCCCGCGCCGCGCTCCAGGTCCGACGCGAGCAGAAGCGGGCGGCCGGCCCTGCGAAGCAGGTCCGCCGTCAGACGCCGGACGCTCTCCATCGTGCCGCCGAAGATGATGTAGCCCCCCACGCCGATCTCGAGCGTATCGGCTATGCGCCCCGCCTCGTGGGCAAAGCCACTCAACGCATCGGAGCGCAGCGCCGGCATGATCAGCCTGGCCGGATTGACCGACTTCGGAATTGTGCTGGTCATGGCGGGGTGACGGCGCCGAGCACCCGCGACCCGCCCGCACCGGTTGCCGCCGGAACATTGCCCGGCTGGCCATGCAGCGTGAGGTATCCCAGCAGGGCAAACGCGACCGCCTCCTTCGCATCGCCCGGGAAGAACAGCTCGTCGAATCGGCGCAGCGGATGATTGCCCTGCGCGGCAAGCTGCCGCCCCAACGACGCCATGAGACCCGGATGATGACAGCCCCCACCGGAGGCCACGACCTCGACCCCGGGTGGCGTCCATCGCGCCACCGCACCGGCCACGGTGCGTGCCGTCAGCTCGACCGCGGTGGTGACGCCATCGGCGCCCGGGACCAGTTGGTGAAGCTCACCGGCGTAGTGGTCGCCGAACCGCTCGCGGCCGGTGCTCTTGGGCGGCGGCGCGGCGAAAAAGGGGTCAGCCAGAAGCGTGGCCAGAACGTCCTCATGTACGGTTCCCTGGGCGGCAATCTTGCCGTCGCGATCATAGGAACGCCGCTGATCGACCATGCGTGCCACCGCGTCCACGACGGCCACACCCGGCCCGGTATCGAAGGCGAGCACACCGTCCTCCTGGGCGCGCCGTTCCACGTAGGTGAGGTTGGCCATCCCGCCCAGGTTTAGCAACACCCGGGGCGCCTCGGCGGAAGCGAACAGGAGAACATCGGCCATGGGGACGAGTGGGGCCCCCTGGCCGCCTGCCGCCACGTCGCGCGCCCGGAACCCGCTCACGACGCTTACACCGAAACGTTCCGCCAGTACGGCCGGCTCGCCCAGCTGCCAGGATACCAGCGGTGGCTCGTGCCAGATGGTCTGTCCCGGAAAGGCGATCAGGGAGAGATCGGAAGCCGGCACCCTGCCCTGCACCAGTACCGCCTGGACCGCCTCCGCGGCCCATTCAGCCACCCGAACATGCAGTCGCGCTAGAGCGGGAGCGGTGGATCCATTGAACGCCTGGCGGATCTCGGCTCGTTCCTCGTCGGAATAGGGACGGGTAACGAAATCGAGCAGCGTAGCGTGCGTGGGACCATTGAACCGGACCAGGGCGGCATCCACACCGTCAAGAGAAGTTCCTGACATCAGCCCAATGGCGAGAGTCGGCCGCTCGGTCATCGTGCCCGCACCGGCGGAGGATCGCCGACGATGGCCCGGAGTCGCCCGGCGTGCTCTGCCAGCAGCCGCTCCGCTTCACCCTTCTGCACGCCACGGCGGGCCATGACGATGGCCGTCTTCACGCTGCCATCCGCCGCTTCGATGACCTGCTGCGCCGCATGCCGGTCCAGGCCGGCGGCCTCCATCACGATCCGCTGGCTGCGATCGACCAGCTTGTCGTTCCAGGCCCGAAGATCTACCATCAGGTTGCCGTAGGTCTTTCCCAGACGGATCATGGCTCCAGTGGAGATGGTGTTGAGGACCAGCTTGGTGGCGGTCCCCGCCTTCATGCGGGTCGACCCGGTGACGATCTCGGGCCCGACCAGGACGGTGATGCAGACGTCGCAGCTCTCCCGCAGCCGCTGGGGCGGCTCGGAGCAGGACAGGAACGCGGTCCGGG
>JBDTTD010000081.1:0-10626 GCA_039930805.1 Gemmatimonadales bacterium
GTCATCATGATCGGCCGGAGGCGGATCCGGCCGGCCTCGATCAGCGCTTCCCGTAACGGCGTCCCTCGCTCATGCTCCCACTTGGCGAAGTCGATCAGCAGAATCGCGTTCTTGGCCACGATGCCCATCAGGAGAATCACCCCGATCAGGCTCATGATGTTGAGCGTGTCGCCGGTGATGATCAGCGCCAGCACCACACCGATCAGCGACAACGGTAACGAGATCAGGATGGCCAGTGGATCGAGGAAGGATCCGAACTGCATCACCAGGATCAGATACATCAACAGCACGGCCGCGCCGAGGGCGGTGAAGATGCGGGTGAACACCTCCTGCTGGTCTCGCGCTTCCCCACCCTGGGTGATGCGATATCCCGGTGGAAGCTGGAGACGCTCCAGTGTGGCGTTGATGTCCCGGGTGACCTCGGTGAGCGAGCGTCCCTGCACGTTGGCCTGGACGTTGACCACGGTTTCCCGATTGAGATGGTTGATCTGCGCCGGACCGATCGCCTCGCGGATATGGGCTACCTGGCTCAGCGGCAGCGTCACTGGCTTGCCGTCCGCTCCGGTGATCGCCAGCGGCAGCCGTTCCAGATCGATAGTCCGCCGCCGGGCCTCGGGCGCCAGCCGCACGGTCACGTCCCGAGTCTCTCCGGTGGGGTCAACCCAGTCGCCCGCGTCGATGCCGGCAAAGGCCGGACGCAGCGACTGCGCCACCTGCGCCACGGTCACGCCGAGCGTGCCCGCCAGTCCTCTATTCATCTCCACTACCAGCTCCGGCCGCTCGCCTCTAGTGGACAACCCGACATCCACCGCGCCGGGGACCTTCCGAACCAGCGCCGCCGCGCGCGAGGCGAGGCGGGTCAGCACGGTTGGGTCCTGTCCCCGCATCTCGATCTGGATCTGCTTCATGGCGCCGCCGAAGCCGCTGGTAAATACCGAGACGCTGGCACCACCTACCCGGCCAAGCTCCCCTCGCAAGGTGACGCCGAGCTCATCCTGACTGATGTGTCGCTGCTTCTTGGGGACCAGACGGACGTAGATCAGAGACTGGTCCACCCCGGGGGCACGCAGCGGAATCGGGGTGCCGAGCGCGGTATAGGTATACGCCACTTCCTTGTGAGCCCGCGCGATTCTCGCCACCTCCTCCGACTTGAGTCTGGTGTACTCCAGGTTCGATCCCGGCGGGGTCTCGACGATGATACTCACCTCGCTCCGGTCGCTCACCGGGATGAACCCCGCGCCACCCACGGTGGCCTGGAGCGCGAGGGCACCCACGAACGACCCCACGGCAATGAGCACCATCGCGAGCCGGTGATCGAGCGCCCAGGCTACTAACCTCTGGTACCGCTCCGCCTGGCGGTCGAACCACCGATTGAAGCGGTCCAGCGTCCGGGCGATTGGATTGCGGCGCTCGTGGGCCTCGACTTGCGGGTCGGCCCAGTAGGCCGAGAGCATCGGGTCCAGTGAGAAGCTGACGAAGAGGGACACCAGCACCGCGCAGGCGATGGTCAGAGCGAAGGGTTTGAACCACTGGCCAGCGATGCCATACATGAACCCCACCGGCACGAAAACCGCGACGATCGAGAACGTGGTAGCGGCCACCGCCAGTCCGATCTCGTCGGTGCCCTCGATCGAGGCCCGCATGTGGTCCTTCCCCATCTCGATGTGGCGGACGATGTTCTCACGCACCACGATGGCGTCGTCGATCAGGATGCCGATCGACAGCGACAGACCGAGCAGGGACATGGTGTTCAGGGTAAAACCGAAGGCCCAGATGGCAATGAAGCTGGCCAGCGCGGAGACCGGCAGCGCCAGGCCAGTGATCACGGTCGAGCGCCAGGAGTTCAGGAAGAGGAACACCACCAGTATCGTCAGCAGGGCGCCTTCGATCAGCGCCTCCTGCACGTTCGCCACCGCCCGGCTGACCCGCTCGCCCGCATCCTGAACGATCTCCAGCTTGACGCCGTCCGGCATCGTGCTCTGCAAGCCGGCGAGCCGGGCCCGGATCTGGTCGCTCACCTGAGTGGTGCTGTATCCCTTCGACTTGATGACCTCGAGGCCGACGGCCTGGCCGTCGTTGTAGAGCGCCAGAGTACGGGGCTCCTCAGTGCCATCGTACACCTTGGCCACCTGCCCCAGCCGGATCGTCCGTCCCTGTCGTTCAGCCACCACCAGCCTGGCGAAATCGGCCGGCCCCTCGGCCCGGCCCTGCAGCCGGATGGTGCGCTCCTCCAGATCGCCGTTCAACCGCCCGACCGGCGCGGCCAGGTTCTGTGCCTGGAGCGCCTGCACCACCTGGGAGATACTGACGCCGGATGCCTCCAGCGCCTGAGGCTGGACCTCGACCGTCATCTCCCGTTTGATATTGCCCACCACACTCACCTGGGCCACGCCCGGGATCGATCGCAGTGCGCGGGCCACACCAGGATCGGCCAATCGGCTCAAGGTCGTGGCCGGAACCGTTTCCGAGGTAAGTGTCATCGTTATGATCGGCTGCTCGGAGGGATCGAACCGGGTGAGCACCGGCTCCTCCATCTCGACCGGCAGATCATCGCGCTTGGTGGAAATGGCGTCCCGGATATCCTGCGAGGCCTGCTGGATCGGCTTCTCGAAGTCGAAGAAGATGGTGCAGGAGGCCAGGCCGTCGGTGCCGAAACAGGTCGACTTTTCGCCGTCCAGACCGCTTATGCCGAAGATCGCGTCTTCGATCGGGTCGATGATTTCCCGGGTGACCTCCGAAGGCGAGGCGCCCGGATAGACGATGGTGAGCCCGATGACCGGCTGCTGGATGTCGGGGAACTCATCGGTGTGCAGGTTCAGCAGGGCAAAGATTCCGAAAACCACCAGCGCCACCATGGCGGTTACGGTGACGATGGGCCGCTTGATGGCAAAGTCGGAGATGAACATCAGCGACCGGCCTCCTCCTCATCGGAGATCCGGACCGGAGCGCCCTCAGTCACACCCTGCGCCGACCCCAGCAGCACGGTGTCGCCCGGGGAGACTCCGGAATGAATCTCCACCAGCTCGGCGGCCTCATCACGAACCCCCAGTCGGACCGGCACCACTTCCACCTTGCCGCCCTTGAGCCGGTGGATCACCGGCGCCGTGCCCCGACGATCCACCGCGGAGGTGGGCACGGCCACGGTCCGGCGCGCATCGGTTGCCACCCGGCCCTCGGCGTAGAGGCCAGAGACGAGCGACTGCTCGGCATTCGGGATCACGACATAAATCCGGACCTGGCGCGTCGCCGGATCCACGGCTGGGTTGATCCGCTCGATCCTGCCATTGAAGCGCCGGTCGTAGCCGCTGACGCTGAATTCCACCGGAGAGCCGACCTTGAGACGATCGATCTCTTCTACTGGCACGGTAGCCTCGAGGCGCAGGCTGCTGAGGTCGACCAGTGTGAACAGGGCCGCGCCGACTTGTACCACGTCGCCCGGATCGACGGCGCGCTCGCTGACGGCCCCGGTGATGGGCGCCCGAACCACCGTGTTGGCCAGCTGCTTGCCGGCCAGGGCCAGCCGGGCCTGCGCATCGGCCAGCGCTCCTTCGGCGCTGGTCGCGTTCTGCTGGGCGGTTTCCAGGTCCCGTTCCGGCAGGGCTCCTGCCTGGGCGAGCCGGCTGGCCCGCTCCTCATTCCGCTTGGCGTTCTGCAGCGCGGATTCAGCGCTCCGCACGGCCGACTTGGCGGAGAGGTAGGCGTCACGCACGGCGGTATCATCCAGGCGGGCGAGCAGCGTCCCGGCACGAACGCGCTGCCCCTCGTCCACGAACGTACGCTTCACCTGCCCGACCAGCTCCGAGCGCACCCTGGCTTCCGTTCTCGCCGCCAGTGTTCCCGAGATCGCGGGGCCACTGCGCAGCTCCTCCAGCTTGGCCACAGCAATGTTCTCTCGTCCGATCAGAACCACCGGATCCGCGGTAGCCATGCCGGTGTCGGTGCCCTTTTTCTTACACGAGACCAGCGCAAGGGCGCACAGCGCCAGGACGGCCCAGGAACCTCGCTGACCGAATTGAAATCGCCGCTCGCGCATCATTGGCCCGCCGCCTCCGGTTGGGGAGTCCCTGTGAAGTCGCTCTCCGCCATGGGCGGGACTGGTGGCTGATAGACAGGGGAACTGATCGCCGACGAGGTGGATGCGGCGGTGGCCGCGGCGCCTGCTGCCCCGGCCAGAGGCAGCGCCGGGAGCAGCACAACGCGCACCTTGGCCACCTGAAGATCCCGGGCTGCACGGGCGCGGCTGGCCTGCGCCTGCTGGAGCTGAATACGGGAATCGAGCAGCTCGTTCTGGGTCGAGAGGCCTTCCCGGTAGCGCAGCTCCGCGATCTGATAGGCGCGCGCTGCCTGCTCGACAGTCCCGGCGCTGGCCTGCCATCCCGCATCCGCGGCCTCCAGCTGGGTCGCCGCGTTCCGGGCATCGACCTCGGCCAGCTCGTGAGTCTGCTGGAGCCGGAGCTCGGCCTCACTCAGATTGGCGCGCGCCACATCCTCGTCTCCACCAATGCGGCCCCCGGTGAAGATGGGGATCTGGAGCCCGAGAGCTACCACCCAATCGTCCACGAATCGCGCTCCGAACGGTGAGACTTTTTCGGGATATCCGAGCTGGGCATACTGCGACGTGAGCGCCACCTGGGGGAAGCGCTGGCCCCGGGCCACCCGAAGCAGGCCGCGCTGGGCTTCGACCGCCTCGGCTGCCTGCCGCACCGGCGCCCGGGCGGAGGTTCCTGTGTCCCCCGATGTCCCCACCACTGCCTCTAGCCGGGCGTGGTCGGCCACGACGGTATCGCCCAGCTCGGTGGTAAGTGCCAGTGGCTCATCCAGGGGAACATCCAGCAGCGACTTGAGCCGGTAATACGCCAGATCACGATCGGCACGGCGCTGAATCACGATCGGGCGTTGGTTGTCGCGGGTCACCCGCGCGCGAAGCAGATCGAACTCGGAGAGATTCCCGACTTCCCGAGCCAACTGGGTCTGGCTCAGCGTGGTGTCGGCCTGATCGAGCGTCGCCTGGGCGATCGTGAACAGGCGGTCGGCCAGGTTGGCGTCGTAGTACGCCCCCGTGACATCGAGCAGCAGCTGGGCCCGGGCCGAGGTCAGCCCGATGGCGGCTCTGCGAACACCGGCGCCTGCGGCCTGCGCCTGTCCTCGCACCCGGCCACCGCTGAACAGGGTTTGCGAGAAAGACAACCCGAAGCGGTAGGTGTTCTTCCGTCCGAATGGAAGATTGCTGAAGCTGGCAAACGGGTCAGCCGCGCTGGCGCACTCGACCGCGCTCTCCAGCGAGTCGAGCCGTTGATCGATCGGCAAACCGGGCTGGGCCACGAATCGGTTGCAGGCTGGCGCCGGGGTGGCGGTGTCGGGGGCCGCCTCGAAGCCGGAGAACTGACTCTGAAGGGCTCGCTGGTAGGAGGCGGATCCGTTGAGCTGAGGGAAATACGCGCTTTGGGCGCGCCGGCGGTCTCCCTCTGCTCGGGACAGCCCGGCCCGGGCAATGCCGATCGATTCGCTGCGCTTCTCGGCCAGCTCGAGCGCCTGGGAGAGGGTCAGAGCCCGGCCCTGCTGGCGTTGCTGCGCAGCGAGCCCCGGCGCCGCAACTGCGAGCAACACACACCAGAACCCTAAGGCACGTTGGGCCGCGAAAGTCTTCATCAAGAGCTCACACTCCGGCGGCGTCCAACCCCGATGGAACGGAGGAATAACCGCACGTATTCTTCCAGGGCCTGCTCCGGCTCGTTCCGGTACAGGTCAGGCATGATGTCACGGCCCATAGCGTCGGCGAAGAGTGCGCCCATCAGCATGGCCGACGCAGCCGTCTCATCGAACTGAGCCTTGGCGAGACCGGCTTCCCGAAGACGGCGGAGATAATGACAGAGGGCCTTCGCTGCCACGGCAGGCGGGCTGTTCTGCTCAGAGAAAATTCCTGGATGCTGTTCGATCTCTCCCATGCAGGTCCGAATCAAGGATCTGCGCTCCCGCAGCTCGGCGATGTGAGCCTTGGCCCAGTCGTACACTTCATGGAACGGATCACGCGGAGCTTGGGGCAGCAGCTCGGTGACGGCCGTGAGCCCTGCCCGCGTGATAGCTTCACGAATGAGCACGTCCTTGGAGCCGAAATGGCGGAAGAGGGTGACTTCGTTGACACCGGCCTCTCCGGCGATGCGCCGGGTGGTTGCGCCCCGGTATCCGGCCTCGGCGTACAGCCGCGCGGCGGCGTCGAGAAGTTGGTTTCGGACGGTCATATCGCCAGTATACTGCAAGATCGTGTTGTAAGCAAGTGACTGCTTGCAACCACCCCTTGCGCGGGCTGCAACCGCTGGTTAGCGTGACACGTCGCCCCTGAGGGCGGCGCCGATAAAGGCAAACCCGTCGTGAGGCGGGGACGCAAAGCCAGGAGTCCCAAGCGCAATCAGCGAGGGATGGTCCAGCTGCCGAAGCCGAGCCCACTTGCTCTCCCTTCGGCCTATCCCATCCGGGATAGGCGTTTCCGTTTAAAGGCCCTGCTGCCTCCTAACGATCGACCTCGGTCGCGCAGGGCGCGTCCACACTCTTTTTCACGGAGACACGAATGCGCCGCACGCTCATCGCTTCGATGGCCCTGTTCGCGGTAGTCAACGCGCCGGCAGCGGCCCAGACCTGTCTAGGCCTTCCGTCGCACTCGGCTGGCCAGATGCAGGTCGCCGGAAATGCTTCCTTCACCGACCTGTATAACAGCTACGGCGGCAGCTTCGGCTACGGGCAGCCGGCTGGCGTGTTCGCCAAGGCCAACCTCGGCACGACCTCGTACGACGTGATTGGGTCAGGCGTGGACCTCGGCGCGCAGGTCGGGTACCAGCTCACCGTGGGTCGGGTGGCCCAGGCCCAGGTGTGCCCCGTGGCCAGCCTGTCGCTCGGCATGGGTCCGAAGGACATCGACGCCGGCGGCACCGACCTCTCGAGCCGCCAGGGGTCTATCGGCTTCGCGGTCGGCAAGTTGATGGGCGCGAATCCCCGCATGAAGATCGTCCCCAACGCCGGCCTCGGACTGGCCTATCGCAAGCAGAAGCTTGACGATGGCACCAACCCGGCGGTGGAGGCTTCAGAGACCTACGGCCTGGCCTCGCTCGGCGTAGGCCTCATTTTCAACAGCAACATCGCAGTCCGCCCGAGCGTTAGCATCCCGCTGGGCTCCGATGCCAGCAACGATCCGACGTTCGGGCTGACGGTGGCCTACAACTTCGGCACTAAGGCGGCGCCGTCTCGCAAGCGCTAGTCCTTGGCAAGTCTGTACTTAGGACGGAGCGGGGGTGGCTGAGGCCACCCCCGTTTCGCTTTGTACCCGTCTCGATCCGCATGCCTCCGAAATGGTCCACCTTTTGCAAATACGCGGGCGCCCCACCAAGGGCAGCACGAAAGGGCAAACCCGTCGCGAGGCGGGGACGCAAAGCCAGGAGTCCCAGAGCGCCGCCAACTGAGCGCGAGGGATCGTCCAGCTGCCGAAGCGAGCTCACGCTCTCCCGGCCTTCCCATCTCCGACCCGAGACCGATTCGGCTCCGCGACAATCGCAGGGCGCCCGGCTCGGCACACTTCTCCAACTGAAGAGGCGACATGGGCAAAATCCGGGCAATTGGGTTCAGCGCGTTCCTCGCGGTTCTGCTTGCCGGTTCGGCTTCGGCTCAGCAGGCCCAGACGCGGCAGGGGTTCTGGATCGGCGGCGGAGCGGGCTACGGCTCGATGGGCCTGAGCTGCGACGGCTGCGCGCCTACTGACCGCGTGGGGGCTCCGAGCGCCTACCTGGCGCTGGGCGGCACTCTCCGGCAGAACATCCTGGTGGGCGTGGAAACCAACCTGTGGACCAAGAGCGACGCAGGCACACGGTTGACGATGACGAACATTTCCGGCGCGGTGTACTGGTACCCCATGACCACGACCGGTTTATTCGTGAAGGGTGGCGCGGGCTTCTCGGCGCTCGATAGCGGCTTCGGCGGCGGCACCAGCGGGTTCGGGGTGCTCGGCGGCGTAGGCTATGACGTGCCTGTTGCGCGCAACCTGTCGATCACTCCGGTGGCCAACTGGTTCCGGGGTGGCTTCAGCGGTGGTTCGGCCAACGTGCTCCAGATCGGTCTGGGCGTTACCAGCCACTAAGAGCGGGGAAGCAAGAACGTAAGCGGGAAAGTAAAAGCATAGGCGGGGGGAGCGGACGACCGGCTCCTCCCGCTTATGTTTTTCCTGCTCGCGCTGTTTTTTCCCTGCTCATGCTGTTTCTTTGCAGCTATGGCAACCGATGATCTGCGCGCCCTGCAAGCTCCACTCAAACAGCAGTACCGGGACAATCCAGCCAAGGCCGTCGTCACCCTTCGAGCGTCCGGCAGCCTGGATAGCCCCGGCGTGAGCTGCCGGGTCGAGACCGGGCGGGCGCTGGTGGAGGCCGGGCTGCACCCCGCGACCGGCGGGACCGGCCTTCAGGCCTGCTCCGGCGACATGCTGCTCGAGGCGCT
Organism: Gemmatimonadales bacterium; assembly: GCA_039930805.1. Classification (GTDB taxonomy): domain Bacteria; phylum Gemmatimonadota; class Gemmatimonadetes; order Gemmatimonadales; family GWC2-71-9; genus CAVVWJ01. Next base: position 8,476 of record JBDTTD010000081.1, read on the forward strand.
CGCAGCCTGTGCCGGCGTGACTCTGCGCGCGGTGGCCACGGCGCTGGAGATCCCGATCCGAGGCGGGACGGTGGAAGTCGAAGGCGATCTCGATTTCCGTGGGACGCTCGGGGTGAGCAAGGACGCTCCGGTGGGATTTCAGGCGATCCGCTTGCGGCTCAACCTGGACAGCGATGCAACGGCGGAGCAGCTCGCCACGCTGCTGAAGCTGACCGAGCGGTACTGTGTGGTGCTTCAGACGCTCCGGTCGGCACCTGTCGTAACAGCAACACTGTCCGCCTAGACTTTTTCCAACGCTGCGGTTGCGGCTTCCCATTCCGCAAACGCCCTCTCCAACTCCTTCCGGGCAACCTCCAGCTCTCCACCGATCTTATGTGCCTGAACGCCGCCCTCCGGCGTGGCATACAGCGACGGATCCTCCAGTCGCGCCCTCAGCGCCGCGACGCGATCCTCCCACGTGGTCACCGCCAGCTCCGCTTCGGCCAGCGCCCGTTCACCTGTTCGCCGCGTCGACTGCTGCTTCTTCCCCGAATCGGCGCGGCGAGTCTGCTTCCGCTCGTGCACCCGCCGGAGAGATTCCTCCTCGCGGGCCGCAACCGAGGCCGCATGGGCCCGCTCCGCACTGGCGGTCTCCCACTCGTCGAAGCTGCCGGGATAGTCGGTGATCCGTCCCTCGTGCAGGACCCACACCCTAGTGGTCAGCGCCCGCAGCAAAGCCCGATCATGGCTCACCAGGATCACGGTTCCCTCATAGGCCTCGATGGCGTCCTCCAGCACCTCGATCGACTCGACGTCCAGGTGGTTGGTGGGCTCGTCGAAAAGGAGAAGGTTGGCGCCTGAGAGCATCATCATCGCCAGCGCCACCCGGGCTCGCTCTCCGCCCGAGAGCGTGGCCGCTTGCCGCAGTACCGAGTCACCGGAAAAGCCGAAGCGGCCGAGATGACCCTGGATGGCGCCGCGGTTCCAGCCCGGTCTGAGCTCGTTGATGAGCTCGTACAGCGACCGGTCAGCCGGCACCTGGGCCAGATCCTGGCGGTAGTGCGCCAGGCGCACAGAATCGGGAATGCGCACCTCGCCCGCATCCGAGTGGCGCTCACCCACGAACGCGCGAAGCAGGGTGGTCTTCCCCGCCCCGTTGGGGCCGATGAAGCCGATCACGTCGCCCCGGCGCACACTAGCGGAGAACTTGTCCACCAGGAGTCGATCTCCGATCGCCACGCGGACCTGGTCCGCCACCAGGACCTGGTCGCCACCACGCGCATCGGTCTCCAGTCGTAAGGACATCAGCCCTTCTTCACCTTCGGGGGCGCTCAGCCGGCTCACCCGTTCCAGCCGCCGGCGCCGTCCCTTCGCCTGAGCGCTCTTCTGTCCCGCGATGTTGCGGCGGATGAAGTCCTCTTCCGAGGCGAGCACCTTGGCCTGCTTGCTGAAGGCGCGCTGCTGCGCCATGCGCCGCTCCGCGCGCTGGCGCACGAAGGCCTCGTAGTCCCCGGCATACGCCGTCACCGTGCCCACCTCGACGTGCAGCACGTGATCCACCACCGCCTGCAGAAAGGCGCGGTCGTGACTGATCAGGAGTACGGTGGCATCCAGCTGAGCCAGGTACCCTTCCAGCCAGCGGGTGGTCTCGAGGTCGAGGTGATTGGTGGGCTCGTCGAGTAGAAGCACGTCAGCCGGAGCCACGAGCTGCTGGGCCAGGGCGACCCGGCCCCGCTCACCCCCGCTCAGCCCCGCCAGCGCCTGGGTCCGGGCCTGGTCGGGATCGAAGCCCAGGCCGTGGAGCACCGCGTCGATCCTGGGCGCCAGGGTGTAGCCCCCCTCGCGCTCGAACCGCTCCAGATCGCGATCGTAGCGGCCCAGCATCGCCGGCGTGCAGGCATCCCCGGCTTCGGCCAACGCGGTTCCCTGCACCGCGAGCGACCGCTCCAGCTCCAGCAACTCGGCGAACGGCCCGGCCGCGGCCTCCCAGACGGTTGCAGCGCCGGCGAACTCGCGGTGTTGCTCCATGACCGAGAAGTTGAGCCCGGAGACGCGTGAGACCGTACCCCTGCTCGGCTCGGCCTCACCGGTGAGGAGGCGGAAGAGGGTGGTCTTCCCGCTGCCGTTGCGTCCCACGACGCCCCACTTCTCGCCCTGGGCAACGGTGAAGGT
>JBDTTD010000082.1:0-10483 GCA_039930805.1 Gemmatimonadales bacterium
CGCGCGAGCTCGCCAGCTGCTTCCCCGAGATGCGACCGTTCATCGGAGAATGCCGCTACGCCGACTGCCGGCACATGAGCGAGCCGGGCTGCGCGATAAAGGGTGCGATCGAAACCGGCCAGGTCGGAGCCGATCGATGGGAGAGCTACCGGATTCTGCTGGGTGAGCTGGAGGGTGCGCCGCAAGAGTGGGAATGACGGCGGGGCAGCGGGGCAGCAGAATTGTCATCCTGAGCGCAGCGAAGGATCTTCCCGCTCACGCTCTTTCTTTCCCGCTCACGTTTTTCTTCGTCCATCTCGTGTCGTCGCGCGCCGTCACCTTCTCCATCATCCGGTCAAACGCTTCCTGCAGGTCGATCCCTTCCCGATTGGCCATACAGATCAGGACGAAGAGGATGTCCGCCATCTCCATGCCGAGGTCACCCTCGACCTCGCTCGTCTTCTTGGTCTTCTGTCCGAAGCGGTGGTTCACTTCCCGGGCGAGCTCGCCCACTTCCTCGGACAGCCGAGCCATGTTGGTGAGCGGGTGGAAATAGCCCTCCTCGAACTGGCGGACCCAGGTATCGACGCGGGTCTGGGCGTCCTTGAGCGACATGGCAGTCACGCGACTTGCGACTCCTCCAACGCCGCGATCAACGCCTTCATGAACTGGGGCAGGTCCGCCGGGGTTCGAGAGGAGATCAGGTTCCCGTCCACAACCACCGGGCTGTCCTCCCAGATCAGGCCCGCATTGACCAGATCGTCCTTGATGGCACCGACACTGGTGCCCCGCTTTCCCCGGACGATGCCGGCGGAGATGGGGACCCAGCCCGCGTGACAGATGAAGGCGACCGGCTTGCCCGCCTGGTAGATCTCCCGGGTGAGCTGCAGCAGCTTCCCGGAGCGCCGCATGATGTCGGGTGCGTAGCCGCCGGGGATGACCAGGCCGTCGAAGTCTGCGGCGGCAATGTCGTCGACACTGGTGTCTACCGTCAGCGGGTAACCTCGCTTGCCATGATAGGTCCGCTCACCGGTGCCGGCCACCACCGTCTTCGCTCCTTCTTCCTCCAGCCTGATCTTGGGGTACCAGAGCTCCAGGTCCTCGTAGAGGGGGCCGGCGAAGAAGAGGATGGTCTTGCCTCGGAGGGTCATCGAAGCGTCGGAGTCGGAGTCGGGGGCCTTAGCCCATAAAGCCCATAGCTAATAGCTAATAGCTAATAGCCAATAGCCAAGAGCCAACAGCCTCCAGAAACACATCGGCGGCCACCGGGAGACCCCAGCGACCGCCGATAGAAGCTCTTTTCAACTAGTCCCGAGCTCCCAGCTCCCAGCTCCTGGCTCCCAGCTCTAATAGCTCGACCAGCTGTCGTTCCAGCCGTTTCGCACCCGCTGGACCGACCCGATCTTGCCCAGCGCGCGTTGCAGCGCGCAGGAGTCGTACTGGAGAGTCTTGTTTCCGGAGGCAATATCCGAAGCGGCAGTAGCCTGCCCGAGCTTCACGTTCAGCCCCGCCACCATGGCACCGTAAACCGTGTTGTTACCGCTCGAGGTGAACTTGCCACCCACCAGTATCAGGCCGTCCCACCGGAGGCTGCCGTTCATCTTGAAATCTCCGGTTACAATCAGGATGCCTTTGCCGTCACCTGTCAGGGTGTATTCCGCTCCACCGGAATTATTTACCTTCACAATCGGCCAGTTATTGAACTGGGTCGCTGTCGGCCAGGCCGGAAGGACGTAGTTCGGGGCCAAGTACGTCCCCGCGACGATGCCCGCCCAGTCAATATTCACCTGGTCCTTAGCCGTACCAGCCGGCCCCGGAGTGCCCAGGTTGCTGGGAACGGTGCCGGTGCTGCCGTTGATCGCGTCAGTCGGTCCGCTATAGGTGCCGCCTGGCACCGCAACACCGGGGACGGCGGCGCTTGCGCCGCAATTGTCGAACCCGCTCATGATCCCTGAGCTGCCGCTCTTATCCATGCCGGCCAGGCTGGTCACCGCGCCGTCGATGTCGATCGGAGCCGGCGTCCAGAGGGCGTAGGTGGCCACGGTACGCTCGGCCGGGGGTGTCAGCGCGCCGTAGCGCTTGGCGCCGGTGTAGGTGCCGCGCGAAGTAATGGCATAGACTGCGGGCAGCTGCGGCGACGTGCTGGTGGATTCCCGCAGCTGGCGCAAGTCCACCTGGGCGGTGCCGCCCGGCAGATCGGTATAGTTCACCGTCTGATTCCATGGCGGCTTGCCATTGAGGGTCGACAGATACCGGTTCAGGCCGGACTGGGCCACGGCAAAGGCACCCAGCTGAGCCCGGGCATCCCCGGTAGTGCGGCGCTCGGAGGAGATCCGGCTGTAGGTGATGGCCACGGCCACGCCCATCAGCGCCAGCAGTAGGACGGTCAGCGGGAGCGTTGCTCCCCTTCGATTCATCCGAGCCGAAACCGACATGTGAGCCTCTCTCTGTGGTGTCAGTCGCATTACGGACCCAACGGTGGAGTGGCATCGCCCGAAATGCCGCGCTCGAAGACTACGGAGTCGGGCCGCAGCTGCGGGTTGTTCGTGGGAGTGACCAGCACTCTCACCTTGCGCAGCTTGGGGTTGATATTGGTGATCGTGGCGCATCGGATCCGCGGGAGCGGCGGAGCGGCCACGGTATCGCAGGTAGTGCCGGCGACGAGTAGAGTGAACGGAATCGCGTCGAAGCGGGCTGCTTCCGCACCCAGGACGGTTGTCTGATAGGAAAGCGCCGACGCGGCGCCCGCCGACTTGGCGCCCCGGGCCATCAGGGTCCCCAGGGCCAGGATCCCGACGGACAGAATCGTGATCGAGACCATGATCTCGATCAGGGTGAAGCCGGCCGCTGGCCGGGCACAACGAGTCGGCACAGTCATCAGATGATCCTCGCCAGGTGCGTGCTTCATGGAGATCAATAGCTCGACCAGGTGTCGACCCAGCCGTTCCGGACCCGCTGGAGTGACCCGATGTGGCCGAGCGCTCGGGTGAGAGCGCAGGAATCGTACTGAAAGTCCTTGGTACCATTCATGTCCGAGACACCCACGACCTGTCCCAGTTTGACGTTCAGCCCGGCGATGGTGGCTCCGCGGGTGGTGTTGTTACCGTTGGACCTGAGAAATCCGCCGACCAGAATGACGCCTTCCCAGTCCTTGCTTCCGCCGATGGTCATATCGCCGGTCACGATCAGGATGCCCTTCCCGCTTCCGGGCAGGTCAAAGGTCGCGCCGCCGCTGTTGTTCACCCGGATCACCGGCCAATTCAGCATCTGTGCGGCGGTAGGCCAGGTCGGATATACGTAGTCCGCCGGAAACGCCGTTCCGGCCACGACGCCGGCCCAGTCGATGCCGACCTGGTCCTTAGCCGTCCCTGCCGCGCCGGGCGTACCCATGCTGATCGGAGTGTTGTCGGGGGTGCCATCGATTGGTCCCGTAGCCCCGGTATAGCTGGTACCATTGACGCCTGCTCCCGTAGTCACGGCAACGCCCGGGATCGCCGGCATCGCACCACAGGCGTCAATGCCACTCATCGATCCCGCACCGCCGGCCTTGTCCATGCCACCGAGCGACGTCACTGCCGCGTTCAGGTCAATCGCTGCCGGCGTCCACAGCGCATAGGTGGCCACGGTGCGCTGAGCCGGGGGCGCCTTCGCATCGTAGCTCTTGGAGCCCGTGGCCGTGCCCCGTGAGGTGATGACGTACACCGCGGGCAACAGCGTCGTGGTCGATTCGCGCAGCACCTGCAGCGATACCAGGGCCGTCCCACCCGGCAGGTCGGTAAAGGTCGTGTCCTGGTTTGCCGCAGGCTTGGCGTTACGTCCCGCGATGTAGCTGTTCAGCCCCGACTGGGCCACGGCGAAGGACTCGAGCTGCGCCTGGCCGTCGCCGGTGGCCCGGCGCTCTGAAGAGAGCCGGGCGAAGCTGATGGCAACCGCAACACCCAGCACCGCAATGACCAGGATGGTGAGGGGGAGCGTCGCTCCTCGTCTGTTCCGGATAGACATGGTGCTCCTCTCGAATCGAAGGTCAGTCGGGCCGGTTCTCGAAGAAAACCGAAGTCGTTATGTTGGCGGTCTTGGGAGCGGCACTTCCGCTCGGAGTCCGCTCGCTCATCCCGTTCAGCTTAAGCTCCAGGCCGCGGACGTCCTGCAGCGGCGGCACGGCCGCCTGAGCCGGAATCACGTCGAGATTGTAGAAATTGACCCGGGCCGTTGCATTGAACGGCGCGGCCAGCTCCTCGGTAGCTCCCCCGGTCACCATGGTTCTCCAGAGGCCGGTCCGGCCCGGTATGGCAACGGAGGCCTTGAACTCGTAGCGGATGTCGCGATACAGGTAGACGATGGAGCCGCGGTCTGGCGCAGGCATTATGGCGCCCGCTGTCCGAGTCAGATTCGCCACCTTGCCGGCGGGCGACCCGTTCAGGGTCGGGACCGTATGGATGCTGTCATACACGCCATTGAGACACAGGGCAGCAGTACCGGCCACAGTGAGCACGTTGCTCGCGTGGTAGGTGTAGACACCGGCCTTGTTTCGCAGGGCAAAGCCGGTAAAGCCGGCCTGGGCGAACATGGTGGAATCCACCGGCAGGAGGCTCACGGTGTAGACGTTCGCAGCGATACCGCAGAGGACACCGAAGGCATAGGGCACCCGGACGGTGAAGTCCTGTCCGCCGGCTGCGGCCACCCGGAGTCCACCAGTGCCTGCCGCAACGCCGACCTCCACCGACCTGAGGTCGGACAGCAGCCGGTTGATCCCGCCCCGGGAAACGCCGCGCGCCTCGCGCCAGGCTTCCTGCTGGTCCATGAAGCGAGCCTGGCTCAATACCATGCGCACCAGGGCCGCGCCGATGATAGCGGTGACTATCATCGAGATGAGCAGCTCGATCAGGGTAAAGCCCCGGCGGCTGAAGGCGCCAGAGGTCATGGCGTGTTCAACGGGTTACCGTTGCCCGAGATGGTGCGCTTGAAAGAGGTGGTGATCGGCTGCAGCAGGAGGTTCCCTGAGGGCGTGATCACCACGGTCACCAGCTTCACTTTCGAGGAGACGCTGTTAATCGTCGTGCACTGGGTGTAGGGGAACTCCACCGCGGTCACCGTCACGCAGGTGGTTCCCGCCGTGAGCGAGGCAAAGGGTAGCACGTCCAGCCGGGCCATTGCGCCCGACATCGCAGCCGTCTGGTGCGCAGCTGAGGACGTGGCTCCGGCTGCCCGCGTCGAGCGGACCAGCATGCTTCCCATGGCCAGAGACGCTACCGAGAGGATGGTCATGGAGACCATCACTTCGACCAGAGTGAAGCCAGCGATCGGCTGAGACAGGCGCAGGTGTGGAGTCATGGTATGATCCTCACATGGCCGGCGGTTGAGAGGGTAACCGCACGGGTACTAGTGCCGGATGTAATCCTCACCCGGAGCAACGTGGTCGAAATTCCAGATGGGAACACATCCACTATGCCGGCCACCGGCAGCTCGAAGGCCAGGGTCATATTCCCCAGGTCCGTGTCTCCGATCAGCTTCCGGCTGAGACGGACGGTCCCGCCGGTGCGATCGGCGATGGTGTAGGTGCCCGCATTGCAGGTGCAGGAGATCCGCATCGGCCTCCGGTAGCGGCCTGCCAGCGTGAAAGCCCGTTCCAGGTCGGCCGCAACGATGGCGCTGGTGCGATTGACCCGGGTGGCCTGCATGGTTCGGCCGATCTTGGGGATCATCATCGCCGTAAGGATCCCGATGAGCGTGAACACGAGAACCATCTCCACCATGGTGAAGCCGCGCTCTGCACGGCGCAGGTGCCCAGAAACCGGTCGGGGTGACATGCTATTAAAGGAGTGCACGAAGGGTGCCGGGAGGGTGGTCGGGTCTAACACAAGGCTGGAACACAGCTTGCGCGTAGCCCGACCACCCGCTTCTCATGCAGAATGCGGGAGCTGGTGCCGGTGCTTCGTCTTTTCACTGCATAAGCTTTCAGCAGACCGGCCCGGGTAGGTGCAACCCATTGCCCGGTTACTGGTTCGCGGCGAACCACCCAGCTACGGTGAAACCGACCGGATCGATCTCGTAGTAGCGGTTCTTGTAGTATCTCCCAGTGGTGGGGAAATACGGCGGCGGCTTGATCATGTCGCAGCGGTCGTAGGACCACTGTGGGTTCCAGCCGTAGCCGGCGCCGCTCATGCGGGCGGCATTGATCCCCTGGATGGCCGCTCCCGCCATGTTGAAGCAGCCTCGACCGACCGTGGCCCCGGCACAGGTCTCCCGGTTGGTGGCTCCGGCGGTGATGTCCTCTGCCAGGACCGAGTTGAGGGTCAGTATCGCGGCGTGAACCGTCTCGTCCGCGCTCTCGTCATACTGGTTCACGAACCCGTCGTAGGTGCCTCCGCTGGTGCCGGCCCGAAACGGCGAGTTCACGTTGTTGTCTTCGATGACGAAGAACTGTGGCGTCAGCAGGCCGAGGATGTCGGCAAAGACGCTTCCGTTCTGGTCACAGTCGGGGATGCTCCCCGGCGTGGTAACGTAGGTCAGGTCGTCGGCCAGCAGGATGTTGCCGGTGGTGGCCAGGGTGACCTGACCCCGCACCACACCGCTGACCCCGGCGCTGCCATCGACGTAGACGACGCCCTTGAAGTTCGGATTGAAGAAGCGGCTGATGGGCCAGAGGTAGTCGGACATCCCCCCGGCGCCCCCGGTGAAGCCCCCGCCATTCTGGGGATGGACCCGCTTGTTCTGGAGCACCGCCGGGGCGGATCCGGCGCCGTAGCCGGGCCACCTGACCCAGGCGCCATACGCCGCTGGCGCCACCGTCGTCGCCACCCAGCCGTCGGAGAGCCGAGGATCTCCACCCAGGTAGCAGCGCCGGGTCGGCTCGTTCAGGGATCTCCGCTGGTTTGCCAGGAGGCTGGCCGTGGTATGGCGGTGCACCGCTGGGTTCACGGTAGTGGTGTGCGACACCGCCGGCACGAACGTCCCACCCAGCGAGTCGCCGCAGTTCGGCGAATTGACGTTGGGATCGGTGGCCGAGCCCGAGTTCCATAGCCGCGCGGTGACGTAGTTCAGGGTAGCCGCGCTGTTATCGCCTCCGCGGTAGACCCGGATGAAGCCCTCGTTCTCGTCGGTAAAGTCGCCATCGTCGTTGACATCTACCGCCACGAACTCGACCCTGGTGCGAGGGTTATACACACCCGTCCCCACCGCGCCACCGGCCACCGTCAGGTTGCCGGCAGCCGCATAGCCGCTCAGGGTGGCCAGGTCGGCCGGAGTGGGCATGTCGATCCGCGGCATGTTCTCCTTCCAGCCGGCTTTCCAGACCCCGTTGGCCACGGCGTTAATGGTGCTCGAGGTGGTCGCGAGACCGTGGAAAATGGCCCTGGGTGCGGTGCTGCCGACGTACAGGACACCGTTGGTGTGGATCGGTCCGAATACCTGGATGCCCCGTGAGAATGTCACGCTGGAGAGGGTGACGTCATCGAACCTGGCAAACTGGGCAAACGACTGCTGGGCGAGCTCGGCGCGCCGGACGACCACCGCCCGTCCCGCATTGTCGTCGATCCGCGAGATGACGCTGGCGTACACCCCGAACTGTCCTGTCGTGCCGCCGCTGCGGCCGACGAAGATCGAACGGCTATAGCCCGGGATGGTGGCGCCAAGCGCGTCCCGAACCGGCTGCGCGTTCTGCAGGGTGCGAAAACCGGCGACCGGCACCAGCGCCGCCGTACCATTGATCGTGTCCCGGGCCCACTCCAGGCCGGCGTCCGCGGAGGCACGCATCTCGGCCTCCTTCGCATGGTAGCGGCCGATGAGGCTGGCGTTGCCCGAGAGCATGATCGCGCCGGTGGCCAGGGAAGCCACCACCACCATCAGCAAGAGCACCAGAAACAGTGCCAGGCCCCGTTCGTTGCGGATCGCCTGAGTTCTCATCGTACCCTCCGACACATACTGCGGGTGAACTGCTAGTTAGGACGAGCGTTGGCGGTCAACCGCACCGATTCAGACGGGGTGCAGTCCTGGGCGCCGACGGCGTAGACATAATCGGTGGCCGATATCACTCCGTTGTCGACTACCACGTAGGGGGGTGGCTGGCCTGCAGGGATCGTCAGCAGGGCGCTCCCGAATGACGGCTCGGTCGTGAGTCGACGGTAAACGTTGTACTGGTTGACGTCGGTTTCCCCCGCGGCCTCGTCAAAGGATGCGGGCCAGGTCAGGGTGACGCTCGGTGGATCTCCGGCCACGTTTGGGACGGCGCCCAGCCCACCGAGCAATATCGGTGGGGTGCCACACGTCTTCAGCTGGACTAGCCCGTTGTTTTGGAGGCTCACCGTGGTCGAGAGGTCACGGAACCGCTGATCGGCTCCGGTGAGGCCATTGCTTACCCGGAGATTGATCCGGACGGCTTTGACGCTGTCCGCCAGAAAGGAGTTGGACGGGTCCGCGGCACTGTCCGCCGGGCTGCCGTGCACCGCGACACTATGGACGATGGGGAGCGTTATACCGCTGCCGGCGACACCGGCGATGACCAGCGAGTCCCGCGCGGCGGGGGGCACCACCATGCTGAGCGGGTGCACGAAGTACTGAAAGAACGGGCGGCCGGGGTAGGCCATGATGTTGCGGGCCACCCGCTGGGCCGGCAGGGCATTCACTTTCTGCATCAGGACGAAGTCGTCGCCGATGTCGGTGGTGCTCGAGTCCGGCCGGAAATAAAAGACGACGGTCTCCGCCCGACAGGTAGTGGCGGCATAGGTCATCGTGGGGTAGGTAAAGGCGGTGTTCGGCAGCTGGTATGCCGAGGTCACCGGCAGGACGTCGAACGAGCCCGGCTGCGCGTCACTGTGGATGTTCACCGCGCAGAAGTCCTGCACGTCATTGGTGTAGTTCGAGTTGAACGCAACCACGCTGTTCCCGCCATAGATGAACATGGGTTGCTGGTTGGCAACTCCGGAACCGGCCGTTCGGAGAACTCGATCGATCGTGGTCAGGGCGTATCGCATGTTCTGAAACAGCTCCATGCTCTCCCCACCGATACGGAAGGTGCGGGTCTGGGAGCGGAAAATGGCAACGGTGGCCGCCATGACGAGCGAGAGGATCAGCATCGTCAGCATCAGCTCGATCAGGGTGAAACCCGAGATCTTGCCCGCGCGCGGTGTCATGGACTGGCTACCACTGTAGTGACGTCGAGCGGCGCGCCCATGGTAGGCTCCGTCACCCGGACAGTGACAATGGTGTAGTCCCGCCGGGGATTGTTGCCCGTTACCCGTGAAACGGTGGTAATGCGGCTCATGCCGGGGTAGCCGGGAAACCCGATCTGGGTGCCGGACCAGGTAGCCCCCAGCGTGAGGTAGCTTGGATCCATATCTACCAGTCCGATCCGTTCTCTGGCCACCTCGGCCGCGGCGGTCCTGGTCGTGGATATGGTGACGGTATGGAGGTACTGGCTGGTGTAGCGCGCGACGCTCGCCAGGATTATGGCCAGAACCACGATCGACAGCAGCATCTCGATCAGGGTAAAGCCGCTGCGCCGTATCACTGGCGCTCCTTCCAGACCCCGGTGGCGAAGGAGAACCAGGTGGTGCGGCCGGTGGCCCGGGAGATCTCTACCGCCCGGACATCTGCCGTACGATCAACGGCGAGACCGGCGATGGTCGTGATATAGACTCCGCCATCCTCGCTGGTGGTGCCGTCTCGATGGAAGACCAGCACCGGAAGGATGCCTTGCGCCCGGGTAAACGTCACCACTGCACCGCCCATCGCCCGGGCGGCCGCCGTGCCTCTGCCGAACGTGATCCCCTCGGGCAGGTTGGCGAACGTCACCCGCTCCCCGGCGTCGATGATGTTGTCGTTGTTCCGGTCTTCGTGGATCCGCATGCGCCTGTTCGGCAGGTCGAAGGCGACCCGGGTATCTGCCTGGCGACTGATTGCCTGCCTCTGGGCGTAGGAGAGCGCAGTCGATACCACCTGCGCTCCGCTGTTGGCCTGGTACGTGGCAATGCTGAGCTTCGGCAGGGCAATGGCGGTCAGAAGCCCGATGATCACCATCACGGAAAGCACTTCGATCATCGAGAAGCCGCTGACTGAATGGCGGGACATATGCTGCCTCCCTCGTTGTCGGGCAGGCTTCTGTGAAGACACGGATGCGCCCGGCCGGTGCAAAATCTCGCCGGAGCGAAGATGCAAGACTTGGTTGCGGCAATTATGTGGGTGCTTGTAAAGCAGGAAAAATGCCGTCAGGGACTTGTGCCTGCCAATGCCCCTGCGAGGCTCACGAGCCTGCGGACCAAGGACATCACCCCGGGCGGAATGCAATGAAACCGACGCGTTGCCCCTTCAGTCTTTGCAGTACTCATGGCAGCAGAGTCTGCACTCCGCCCCATGCAGGAAAACGCGTGCATTGTTAGTCGCTGGCAATTCGACGTTAGATTTCATATACCCTCTTTTAACTGGATCAGCATGCGCTCCCGCGAACGCATTCTCGCCAATCTCGAGGCCATCTATCGCGAGTCGTACGACCGCGCCAAAAAGGGTTCGG
>JBDTTD010000083.1:0-10358 GCA_039930805.1 Gemmatimonadales bacterium
CATGCGAGGGGAAGCCGGCTTCCTCCAGCGCGTGGGAGAACGGATAGTGGCCGATATCGTGCAGCAGAGCGGCCATGCGTACCGCGAGGCACTCCTCGGCGCTCACCGGTCCCAGGTCGCCCAGCTCCTCCAGCGCCGCGAGCGCCCGACGGGTCAAGTGAAAGGCGCCGAGTGCGTGCTCGAAGCGGCTGTGGGTGGCGCCGGGATAGACCAGGAATGTGTGCCCGACCTGGCGGATGTAGCGGAGGCGCTGAACGGCGGGTGTATCGAGGGCGAGCAGCGCGGGGCGGTCGACCCGAATGTTGTCCCACAGAGGGTCGCGGATGATTTCGGGAGGGCCGGGGGGCAGCGGGGCGGCGGGGCCGGGGTCGATCTGCCCTGCTCGGGAGGAGTCGCCACTCTCACGAACTGCCCTGCCGCCCCGCCGCCCCGCGGGCGTCACACCACCGGGCCAGCCGCGGCCACCTCGGCCGGCACTTCCGCCCTGAATTGTTCGAAGTTCTCCCGGAACATCGTCGCCAGCTTCCGGGCCTGCGCGTCGTACGCCTTCGGGTCCGGCCAAGTGGAGCGAGGCGAGAGGACCGCAGTGGGCACATCGGGGACCGAGACCGGGACCTCGAAGCCGAAGACCGGATCCCTGGTGAACTGGCCCCGATCGAGCGCGCCGGACAGCGCCGCCCGCAACATGGCCCGGGTATGGGCCAGCTTCATCCGCGACCCAGTGCCGTAGGGACCGCCGGTCCAGCCAGTGTTCACCAGCCACACCTTGGCGCCGTGCTTCCCGATCCGCTCGCCCAGCATCCGGGCATAGACACCGGCGTGGAGCGGCAGAAAGGGCGCTCCGAAGCAGGCAGAGAATGTGGCGGACGGCTCGGTCACGCCCCGCTCGGTCCCCGCTACCTTGGCAGTGTATCCCGAGAGAAAGTGATACATGGCCTGTTCCCCGGTGAGGCGGGCGATCGGGGGCATCACACCGAAGGCGTCGGCCGCAAGAAACACCACATTCCTGGGATGTCCGCCGGCACCGCTGGGCAGGTGATTGGGGATGGCATCGATAGGATAGCAGGCGCGGGTGTTCTCGGTGATGCTGTCAGCGTCGAAGTTCACCGCCCTGGTGGCAGGGTCGAGAACCACGTTTTCGAGCACCGTGCCGAACATCTGGGTCGCGCGGTAAATCTCGGGCTCGGTGTCCGGACGGAGGCGGATCACCTTGGCGTAGCAGCCACCCTCGAAGTTGAATACGCCCCGGTCGCTCCAGCCGTGCTCGTCATCGCCGATGAGCTGGCGGGTTGGATCTGCTGACAGCGTGGTCTTGCCCGTTCCGGAAAGGCCGAAGAAGATGGCCGTGTCGCCGCCCGGCCCGATGTTGGCCGAGCAGTGCATGGGCATCACTCCCTTGCCCGGCAGGATGTAGTTCATGGCCGTAAAGATCGACTTCTTCATCTCGCCGGCGTACCGGGTACCCCCGATCAGGACCACCTTCTTGCCGAAGTTGATGACGATGAAGGTCCCGGTGCGGGTGCCGTGCCGCTCCGGGTCGGCCTGGAAGTCGGGGGCATGCAGCACGGTGAACCCCGGCCGGAACTGGGCCAGCTCGGCCGGCACCGCCCGGATGAACATGTTGCGCACGAAGAGCGCGTGCCATGCATTCGGGGTGACGAATCTGACGGCCAGTCGGTAGGCCGGGTCTGCCCCGGCGAAGAGGTCCTGGACATAGACCTCGCGTGCATCCAGATGCGCGCGCACGTCTTCCTGGAGCCGCTCGAACTCGTCCGGGTCCAGCCGAACGTTTTTCTCCCACCAGATCCGATCCCCCGTTCCAGGCTCCTCGACCAAAAACTTGTCCTTGGCCGAGCGCCCGGTGTGGGGTGCGGTCACCGCCGTAAACGCGCCCCGGTCGGTCAGGGCGCCCTCGCCTCTCCGCACCGCATGCTCGATCAGCATCGCTGGTGTCAGATTGGCATGAATTCGGATGGGGAAAAGTCCGTGCTCGACGAGGGTGAGGGTTTCGCGCGGCGCTGCGGTGGTTTCGGCAGTCATGGGCTAAGTATCGGCAGCTTCAGCGCATCCTGCAACCTCATCGGGGAGCGACAGTGAGAGTAGGCTGGGTATGGTAAGCCAGCTCGGCGGTCGCCCGGTCCCGGGGGCTGAGCCCGGTTACTACGGGATTGGCAAACATGATGTCGGCGGAATTCGGCGAGTGGGCGAAGATGCCCAGCGAATGTCCCACCTCGTGCGTCGTGGTGAGTGCCATGCACGGGTCGACACCGGCAGCGGCCGGGTCGAATCTGGGATCGACATAGACCCTCACCGGAGGGATAAACCCGTGACCGCTGGCGTCCAGCTCGACGTCGGTGGCGCCCTGACACTCCGGCGCCATGAGGCTCTCGAGTCGCGTGACCGAGAAGCCGCCCTTGGGCGCTATTCCGCTGGTCACAATGACATCGGCAAGGCTGGAATCGGCCACCAGCTGGCCTCGGAACTCGCCGTAAAGGAACGCGGCCTGCCATTGGCCTATGGCGTGCTGTACGTGGATGGGAAGATTCAGCGTGTCCTCGGCCCAGAACCGCACCGGCAGCCGGGTCTGCGGCCAGTGGAAGCTGAGGGTGTCGGGTCCGCTTGCGCTGGCGACGATGCGCCGCCACTCATACGCACTGGCCCGGCTCGGGGCCGCGATATCGGCGCAGGAGATCAGCCCTGCTGCGGCGGCCAGACAGAGCAAGGGCAGGAGGCCTCGAGCGTTCATCGGTGACCCCGGGCCAATCCGAGGCTCACGCCGATTCGTTGAACGCCCTGGCTCTGACTGAAGCCCCGGGCCTCCAGCTCGCCGGTCGTGAATCGGTGAAAATCGTAGCGAACTGATGCCATCAGGTCCCATTGAGCCATAATCGGCCGTCGATAGTCTATGCCAGCTCCCACGAGAAATCGGGTCGTGCCGCCTCGAAGAAAAATCCCCTGCTTCTCGCTGGGCAGATATCGCAGGAGCCCTACTCCTACCCGCCAGCGAAGCCCTCTCGAGACCGGGCCGTCCAGCCCCAGGGTGATCGTACCGGTGCGCAGTGTACCCAGGTCTACCGTGGTCGCGCCGGTCTCCTTGCTCCGATACCCGGAGGTGGCCAGCGCGAGCTCGAGGCCGGCCCGGTAGAGCGGCGCGATGGGAAGCGAGGCACCCAGAGCCAGGGTCGGGGCCAGCTTTTGCCGGACCTCGATCTGGTTGATCACGTCATCCCGGAGGAGGGGTGTCGCCCAGGTGACACCGAGGCGGGCATTGTAATCCACCTGGGCGTGAACCGCGGTTGCGCCTCCGGCCAGGATCAGGACCAGCATCGGCAAGGTAGTGCGCATGCCCGCAAGTATGGACGCAGAAGGTGAGGCGGTCAACGCGGGGCCGGGGCAGCCCGGGCGTACCGGCGCAGGCGGCGCAGCATTTTCCTGTCCGCGGTGACCCCGTCCTCCCCCTTCGGGGTCTCCAGGATCTTGATGACATGCGCCAGGCGTGGGTCGGTCATGATCCGACGAAACGGTCCGGGACCGAGAGAGCCCTCCCCGATCAGCTCGTGCCGGTCGCGCCGGGATGCAAACTTTGTCTTGGAGTCATTCAGATGGAGACAGAGTAGCTTGTCCAGACCCAGGATCTCGTCCCAGGCCCGCCAGACGCCATCGTAGTCGCCCACCAGATCGTAACCGGCCGAAAAGAGATGGCAGGTGTCTGCGCAGAAGGCGATTCGGTGGCGCACGTCCTCGGCCACGGCGGCGCGCAGCACTGCCAGCTCCTCGAAGCTACTGCCCAGCGCTGTCCCACACCCGGCGGTGGTCTCCAGCAGAACCACAGGCGAGCCGGGGACTGCCCGGAGGCAGCGGCTGCAGGCGGCGGCGTTCCGGGCGAGCCCCGCATCCCGGTCATCGATATAGTTGCCCGGGTGCGACACCAGGTACGGTATGCCGAAGGCCTCGCACCTTCGAAGCTCGGCCATGAAAGCGGCCTCGGAGCGTGCACTTAAGGCGGGATCCGGCGAGGCGAGGTTGATAAGGTACGAATCATGCCCCACTATACTGGATACTTCACAGCGCTCGCACTCGCGCCGGAAGGCGTCGTATGACTGTGAAGAGATGCCCGGCTCGCGCCACTGGCTGGGCGTTTTGGTGAACACCTGGATCGCGGTTGCACCGATCACCTTGCCCCTGACTGGTGCCGTTTCGACGCCACCCTGGACGGATACATGTGCGCCCAAGCGCTCTTTTGGATCAGGCCGATGCATTTGCTCCTCTGCAGCACGTGAGAGCGGAGGCAGTGGAGCCCCTCGCTCGCCCGAAGGTGCTTCTGCTGGGGGACCCTTCCGCCAGGCCGACGGGGCTGGAGCGCGCCCTGACCCGTGCCGGGTTCCAGCTGGTCGAGCCCGAAGACCAGTCCATCAACCCTGAGGCCGACGCCATCCTCATCAGCGTTAACGATATCGACCAGAAGCGCCTGGCCGAACTGCTCCCGAATCCCAACCCGGGGTCCTCCGGGGTTCCCCCTAGAGTCGTCATCATCGCCGCCACCAGCCTTGATGCCCCGGCTAAAGCGTTAGCGCTCGGCGCCGCGGACGCGCTTGCGGCCCCGATCCACCTGCCCGAGCTCTGCGCAAGGCTGCACGCCCGGATCAGGGACCGGCTGAGCTCGGCCCACGGGGCAGAGGAACAGCTGGGCAACGCGATCCAGGCAAACGCACGCAGGCACCCCGAGGATTCGGTCGAGCATCCTGAGTCAGAAGCCGCCCAGGCGGCGCTCGACCGGCGAATGCGGGAGGAGTTCGAGCGGGCACGGCGTTACTCTCTCAGCTTCAGCCTCGTACTGCTGGGGGTGGATGAGCTCCGCAGCGTTCGCGAGCACCTGGGCGTGGAGGCGGCCGAGAAGCTCAAAGCCGACGTGGCTTCGGCGCTCCGCCGGGAGCTCCGGCTGCCGGACTTCGTGGTCAGCTACGGCACCAGCGAATTCGCCATCGTGCTTCCGGAAACCGGGCAGATCGGGGCTCGCCAGTCGGTCATGCGGGTTCGAGAACGCCTGGCGCTTGTGCCCCGGAAGGGAGATCCCCGCCTGGATCATCCTCGCTTCAGCGCCGGGATCGTCACCTATCCCCATCCGGCGGTGTCGCAAACCGAGGAGCTGTACGCGATGGCCGAAGCGGCTTTGATGCGAGGGAAGGCGCAGTCGGGCGAGCGGATTGGGGTGGCGCTGTAGGTCAGGGTGACAGCGGCGGGTCGGCGGGTCAGTCTGTTCGGTGCACAATGGACATGCCGGTACCAAGTTCGTCCCGCTGTCCCGCCTACCGCCGCCGCAACCACGTCGTAGGATCCAGCGCGATCTGATTCTCTCCCCGAATCTCGAAATGTAAATGCGGCCCGTAATCGGAATTCTGGCCGCCCACCGTTCCGACAATGCCGCCCTTGCCGATCGATGCCCCGAGCTTGACCGCCGCCGTGGCGAGGTGCGAATAGACCGAGTAGTAGCCATTGCCGTGCTCGACGACGACGGTGAGTCCGTAGGTCCCGAACTGTCCCACCAGCCGCACCTTCCCCGCTTCCACCGCCTTAACCGGTGTGCCGACCGCGGCGGCGATGCCGACGCCGTTCCAGCGGATGATTCCTCCGCTGGGAAGGGTATCGCGGCCGAACTTATAGACGATGGCTCCCTCTACCGGCCAGTCGAGTTTTCCCAGGTCGGCGGTGGTGATCGAGCCCGGCGTGCTGACCGCCCCGCGGAGTGCGCCGCGCGCCAGCTCGTCACGCCGGGCGCGCTCGAGGGATGCCAGCAGGCCATTGAGCCGCGATTCGTCTTTCTGCAGCTCGGTGAGACGGCGTTCCGTGCTTCGAGCCGAGCGCTGCAAGGTCTGCAGCCTCTGGGCGCGTTCCGAGGCCAGCTCGCTGTACTTGCTGAACTCCGCCTCCCGCTCATCCCGCCGCCGGTCCAGCTCGCTGCGCACGTTCAGGATGTTGTTTCGCTGGGTCACCACCCGATTGCGCAGCTTCTCCACATCGGTCACCAGGGAGCGGTCCTGCTGACTGGTGAGGTACAGATACTTGTAGCGGCTCAGCAGATCTCCGAATCCTTCGGCCGCCAGCAAGACCTGAAAGGTGTGCAGCGTCCCGCGTTTGTAGATATCGACCAGCCTCCGCTCCAGCACGGCGCGCCGTTCGGCCAGGTTGTCCTGGGCCAGGATCAATTCCGCGCTCGACCGGTCGAGCTGTGAGGCGAGGCCGCCGATCTGCCGCTCGATCTCGTTGACGATTCGGTGAGTCGATTCCCGCTGCCGCTCCAGGTTGGTCAGCTCGTCGTTCACGTCATGTACCTGACCCTGCAGTCGGCGTTGTTGCTGCTCCAGCCGGTCGCGCTCCGCCCGGATCACCTCCAGGCGGCGCTTGCTGTCTTCCAGGTCCGTCTGCGCGCGCGCTACTTGTGGAAACACTGCGACTATCGTGGCGAGCGCGCAGAGCGGGGCAGCCGGGCGGCGGGGCAGGAAAGTCGCGAGTGCACATCGGAGTGCCAGGACGCGGAGTAAACTGCCATGCTGCCCACCCACCCGTGGGCGGGTGCCCGCCCCGCTGCCCCGTTTACACATGCCCAAGATGCCGCCCCACGCTCACCAGGCTCCCGGCGAGCCCCAGCAGCACGCCGAATACGATGATCAGCACCATCTGCAGCGGTTGGAAGAAGATGAGCCCCGAGAGCGTGCCGCCGCTGTTGTCGCGGAAAAGCACATAGCCGGCATAGCAGAGCACCAGGGAGAGCAGCCCGCCAAGCAGTCCCTTCAGTGCCCCCTCCAGCAGGAATGGACCCCGAATGAACCAGTTGGTGGCTCCTACCAGCCGCATGATCGAGATCTCGCGGGCCCGTTGCAGGATGGTGAGGCGGATGGTGACCCCGATGATGACCACCGCAACCGCCGCGAAGGCCAGCCCGATCACCAGGCCTACCAGGCCGGCGAGGTTCCGGAGGGAGTCGAGCTTCTGAACCCACTCCCGGCCGAAGCGCACGTCCTCGATGAAGCCGAATCCCCGGAGGCGCTGGGCCACCCGGGCCACGGTTGCGGCGTCGCGATGACCGTCCTTCATCCGGACCTCGATCGACGCAGGGAGGGGATTAACCTGGAGGTCTCGATACGCGTCCCGGAACTCGATCAGCTCGGCTCGCGCCTGGCGGAGCGCTTCCTCCTCGCTTACGTAGCTCACGTCATGCACCTCGGGAAAGGCCGAGATGTCCTGGGTGGCGATGGCGATCGTTTCGGCCGGCGTTCCCCGAAAGATGTAGGCGACGATCTCGACTCTCTCCTCGATGCCGCGCAGCGCCTCGCGCAGGTTCACCGCGACGAGACCAAAGAGTCCGACGGTAAAAAGTGAGAAGGCGATGGTCGTGACCGAGAGGACCGAGAGGAGCGGCGCGCGGCGGAACGACAGCAGGGCCTCGCGGGTCAGGAGCTTCATTGGGGTTCGGCCGCGGCTTCGTCCACGTCACTATCGTAGACCAGGCTGCCATCGCGCATCTCGATAGTGCGATACACCGTCTGGCGGACAAGATCGAGATCGTGAGTGGCCATGACGACCACGGTGCCGCCGTTGTTGATGTCGCGGAGCAGCTGAAACACGCCGCGGGTGGCCCGCTCATCGAGGTTGCCGGTCGGCTCATCGGCCAGCAGAATGGCGGGATCGTTCACCAGGGCGCGGGCAATGGCCACCCGCTGCTGCTCGCCGCCCGAGAGCTCTCGAGGATACGCCCGGCCCCTGGCCGAGAGCCCGACCTGGGTCAGCACCCGCATCACCCGGGCTGCGATGGTGTCGGTGCGCGCGCCGGTGACCTCGAGCGCGAAGGCGACGTTCTCCTCCGCGGTCCGGTCTTCCAGCAGCCGAAAGTCCTGGAACACCACCCCCAGGCGCCGCCGGAGCCGGGGCACGTCATCGGCCTTGAGAGTGCTGACGTTGTAGCCGGAGACGCGCACCTCGCCCCCGCTCGGCTTCTGCTCGCCGAAGAGCAGCTTCATGATGGTGGATTTGCCCGCGCCTGAATGGCCCGTCAGGAAGACGAACTCGCCCTTGGAGACGTGAAAGGTCACGTCCTTCAGGGCCATGGCACCGTTGGGATAGGCTTTGTAAACGCTGGAAAAGCGGATCACGTGGTGGAATAAAGAGGGTCTGGGGTCGAGGGTCTAGGGTCGAGGTCTGTGTTCCTGGAGTTCGAGACGACCGGGCTTCACCAGAGGTAGACCCTAGACTCTAGACCCTAGACCTTATTCAAGACCTACTTTAACCCTTGTTCGAGATCGGCGATGATGTCCGCCGCGTCCTCGATGCCGCAGCTGAGCCGCAGAAAACCGTCCGGAATCCCGATTTTTGCCCGTCCTTCCGGTCCGATACTCTTGTGGGAGGTGATCCGCGGCTCGGACACCAGGGTCTCCACACCGGCCAGGCTGGGTGCGTGGGTGACCAGCTTGAGCCGCTTCAGCAGCCGCTCGGTTGCTTTCGCCCCACCTTTGATCTCCAGTCCCACCATTCCACCGAAGCCGGCGAGCACTGACTTGGCGTGAGCATGGTCCGGATGCGACGGCAGGCCGGGGTAGTGGACTTTGCTGATACCCGGGTGCTGCTCGGCCCACTGCGCCACGGCCATGCCGTTGCTGTTGTGGCGCTCCATCCGGACCGCAAGGGTGCGCATTCCCCGATCGACCAGCCAGGCGGCATGGGGGTCGATGGCCTGGCCCCAGAGGCGCATGAGCCGGTTGACCTCTTCGACAAACGACGCCGTGCCGGCCACCGCGCCGGCGATCACGTCACTGTGGCCGTTGAGGTACTTGGTGGCGCTGGTGATGACGACGTCGGCGCCGTGCTCCAGCGGTCTAAAGTTGATCGGGCTGGCGAAGGTGGCATCCACCAGCAGCGCCAGGCCGTGCTCTTCGGCCAGATAGGAAATGGGAGCGAGATCGATGACCCGCATGAGCGGGTTGGTGGGAGTCTCCACGAAAATGGCGCGGGTGGCCTTCCGTACCGACTTGCGCCAGAGCCGGACCTGGTCCGGGCTCACGTAGGTCACGTCGATTCCCAGCCGGCCCAGCTCCTCGTCGAAGAGGCGCTGGGTTCCGCCGTAGATCCAGGTGCTCGAGATCAGGTGATCGCCGGGACGCAGCACCGCCAGATGAGCGAGGGCGGTGGCCCCCATTCCGCTGGCGACGAAGATGGCCGCCTCGGCTTTCTCGAGGAGGGCGTACTTTCGGGCCAGCTCCACCTGATTGGGGTTGTTGCCGTACCGGCTGTACAGCACCTCCTCGTCGGTGCCGATCGGATTGACGAAGGTGCTGCTCTGGTGGACCGATGGCGCCACCGGACTCCAGTCGGGCCGGCGGTGCGGGATGCCATGGATCGCGATGGTCGACCGGCCCGGCTCGGGCCTGGTCATGTTGTCTGGAGAGGATAGTAGAGCTCGCCCACGGGCCGGACGAGGCGGTGGAGAGTCAGATCACCAAGGGCTTCGCGACTGCGGGACTCGGACCAGTCCAGTGCCCGGGCCAGACCGGCGGCATCGAGTGGTCCCGTCTCCGAGATGTGGGCGAACGCCTCGCGGGCATCGGCTTGAACCCAGCCCAGCAGCCGCGGAGCCACGCAGCCCGATGGAACCGCGGCGATGGCGAGGCCGTGATGGGTGAGGACATGGTCGATCGCCTCATGGTGGTCCTCCCGCAATCCCTGCAAGACCAGGAAATAGGCGGTCTGCGGGGTCAGGAGCAGCTTGGCGACGACTTCGTCGGCGCAGCTCAGGTCGACCAGCTCGATCTCGGAGAAGTCCAGCAGCGCAGTCAGGCAGTTGGAGAGCGCCAGCGTTGCCTCGATCCGGACCCGCACTGCCGCTCCGGTAGGCCGGGTGACGAGGTTGCGAAACGGCGCTCGCACCGCCTCCCGCAGCACATGCCCCATCTGGATCGTCTGGATCACCGTGGCTTCGGGTCCTGGGCCGGGATGATGATCTGCACCTGGGCTCCGGGGAACAAGGGAAGGTGGTCACTCAGCGGAATGTCTTCGTCCCAGGGGGGTACGATCGACAGCCGGGCAGTACCGCTCCGAATGGAAATCTTTCCCTCCCACTGGTCAAGGAAGCGTTTGATGAAGGCCAGTCCCTGCCCCCGGCCGGGGTCACGGAAGCGGCTAACGCCCTGAATCAGCGCCGCTTCGAGCGCCGCGCCGTCCCCCCACCGCTCCCCGAAGCGCTTGGCATGGGTACTCTCGAGGGAGCGGCGAAAGCCGACCCCGGCATCGCTGACCGCGATGACGACCACCCGGCGGCCCAGCCGGCGACGGAAAGTATAAGCCTGTACCGCCACCCAGCCACTGGTGCC
>JBDTTD010000084.1:0-10123 GCA_039930805.1 Gemmatimonadales bacterium
TCAACCACCGATGGTCCCTACGCCGAGACCAAGGAACAGCTGGGAGGGTTCTACCTGATCAACGCCAAGGACTTGAATGACGCCATTCAGGTGGCGTCAAAGATTCCGGGCGCCCGGGATGGTACGGTCGAGGTCCGGCCAGTCATCGATTTCTCAGAGGAGGCGGCGAAGCAGGAGCAGGCTTCCGCCGGAGCTCGCGCTTAGGGAGTGTCAGACCAGGTAGACGCCTTATTCCGCACTGAATCACGGCGAGTCCTCGCGACCCTGATACGTCTTCTCGGCGATTTCGATCTCGCCGAGGAGGCGCTTCAGGACGCGTTCTCGGCGGCCGTGGAGCGCTGGCCAACCGATGGAATTCCACAGAATCCCCGGGCGTGGCTGGTCTCGACCGGGCGGTTCAAGGCGATCGACGGGCTCCGCCGCCGTGCCCGGTTCGACGCGTCCCTCGCTTCCGTGGCCGAGCGCCTGGGCGACGGTGTCACCCCGCCGTACGATGTGGACGACGAAAAGGTCGAGGACGACCGGCTCCGCCTCATATTCACCTGCTGTCATCCGGCGCTGCAGCCTGACTCGCAGATCGCCCTCACCCTCCGCGAAGTCTGCGGCCTCAGCACCGAAGAGATCGCCCGTGCGTTTCTGCTGCCGGCGCCCACGCTGGCCCAGCGGATCGTCCGGGCCAAGGCCAAGATCAAGGCTGCCCGCATCCCGTATCAGGTGCCCGCCCGAGCCGATTTGCCCGAGCGGCTCGCCACCGTGCTCCATGTCGTCTACCTGGTGTTCAATGAGGGCTACTCTGCCTCGTCGGGGGAATCGCTCACCCGGCACGATCTATCCGCCGAGGCGATCCGGCTGGGCCGGGTGGTGGTGGAGCTGCTGCCCGAGCCCGAGGCCGTCGGTCTCCTGGCGCTGATGCTGTTGCATGAGTCCCGTCGGGAGGCGCGGACCACGGCGGATGGCGAGGTGGTGCTGCTGGACGATCAGGACCGTTCCCGCTGGAATCGGGAGCAGATCACGGAGGGTGCGGCGCTGGTGGAACAGGCGCTGCGGTCGCGGAACTTCGGCCCTTACACGCTTCAGGCGGCCATTGCCGCCGTGCACGCCCAAGCGCGCAGCGCGGCGGAGACCGACTGGGCCGAGATTGTCGGGCTGTACGACGTGCTGCTCCGGGCGGACCCGTCGCCGGTGATCGAGCTCAACCGCGCGGCCGCCGTGGCGATGCGGGACGGGCCTGAGGCCGGACTTCGGCTGATCGATGGTATTCTCGCCCGCGGCGATCTGGCCGAGTACCCGCTGGCTCACTCGGCTCGAGCGGAGCTCTGGCGCCGGCTGGGGCGGACCGACGAGGCGAGGCAGGCGTACGAGAGGGCGCTAGGGCTCACGCGGCAGGGGCCACAGCGGCGCTTTCTCGAGCGGAGGCTTGGGAAGTCACTCTAGCCACCGCTTCCGGGATCTCGTGGCCTCCGGTCCCGCCCGTACCTTCAATCTCTCCCAACCCAACCCAAGGCAGGCAATGGTGCCATGTCACCTTACTGCTCGCGTCCCCCTCCGTTTTACCCCGCGCACCGTCGCTCACGCCCCGTGGATCGCCCGAAACCCAAGGAGTTGCACATGCGTCCTTTCCATAGCGCGCTAATCACTGCCAGTGTCCTCGTTCTGATCGGCTGCAGCGACGGCCCGACCGACCCCACTGCCCCCGCGCAAGCCACCAGCGTCGCAAACTTTCTCCCCAATCACAACGCACTCCGGGCCAAGCTTCGCGAGATCCAGGAGGAAGCCAACGGCGGCCTCGGTTTCGACATGTGGGCCACTATTCTGGATCGTGACGGCAAGGTGGTGGACGTCGTGTTCACCGGGGACAACCGGGGCGACCAATGGCCGGGCAGCCGGGTAATCTCGGCTCAAAAGGCCAACACCGCCAATGCGTTCAGCCTGGAGAACTTCGCCCTGAGCACCGCCAATCTCTACGCCGCGGTGCAGCCGGGCGGGAGCCTGTTCGGCCTCCAGGAGAGTAACCCGGTGGATCCGGCCGTCGCGTACGGCGGCAAGGCATCGGACTTCGGCACCCAGAAGGACTTCATGATCGGGAAGCGGATCGGCGGGGTGAACGTCTTCGGCGGCGGGCTGGCGCTGTACTCAACGAGCGGCAGGCTCCTCGGTGGGCTGGGGGTGAGTGGTGATACCTCCTGCACCGACCACATCATCGCCTGGAAGCTGCGGCATTCGCTCAACCTCGATGACGTCCCTGCCGGTGTGGGCGAGAGCAACACTGACAACATCATCTTCACCCAAGGTCCCACGATCGACGGGTTCGAACACCCGACCTGCTTCGACGTGGCACCCGGCAATCACGTGACCATCGCCAACGGGCTGCCGGAGACCCATCCGGTTGGTCCGGGGGAGTAGAGTCGGGAGTCGGGAGTCGGGAGTCGTATCACATCGGCTCGGACCTGTGACTCCCGACTCCTGACGCCTGACTTCCAGCGACGATCGTGGTGTCTCGGTGAGATGATCTCGGGGCTGTACCTGACCCTTCCGGCAGCGCCGGACCGCCGAACCGGCTGAGTTGATCCTGCATCGTAACAATCTGTCAATTCACCCAAAATTGACCCGCCAGCGGTTTAACTTCCCGGTCGATCTGATATTGGCTGGCCTCGTAACCGACTGCTGCTTCAATCCTTGGGGCCCAGCGCCCCAGCCGCTGTGACGCAAGACCACGACCCCGCCCGCGCTTAGTCCCACCTTGACCACCCTATAGCGGCCCCGTTGCCTCTTCGGACGCTCATTGAATCAGCGAACTCGTTATGGAGGTGCTTTGTATTGAGATACCAATACTCACGCGCGGCGCTCGTCCTTCTCGCCTTGGGCGCCTGCAGCGGCGGAGATAGCCTCACCACCCCGACCGGCGACGCCACAGCGACTTTGACCGTTGCCGGCGCCGGAGCCGGGAGCGCTCACGTGGCCTCGGCCCCCGGAGTAGATCCGGTCGTCTCCTGCGATCTCGCAGGCGCGGCGGCCACCGGGACCTGCTCAGCCACCTACCCTATAGGAACGGTGGTGCAGCTGACGATTACACCTGGCACGGGCGCGACCTTTACCGGGTGGACCGGAGACGCGGCCAGCTGCGGCACCGCCACCTCCTGCTCGGTAACCATGAGCACGAATCAGACGGTGACGGCGGGGCTGTCTTCCGGCACCGTGAGCTCGACCGAGGTCCAGGTCGTCTCCTCGGACTTCTACCCAGACCCTTCCTTCGGTGGAACCGGGGCCGTCATCTGGGTAGTGGAAGTTCGGAACCCCACGTCCCGGATGGTCGATCTGGCCGAGATAGAGATCACCACGCATGACGTCTCGGGAGCGGTACTCGCGACCAGCTCGACCTTCGTGGGACCCATTCCCCCGGGCCAGAGCCGGGTGAGTCAGGACCTTGCCGACTACACCGGCAACGAGGCGACAGCCAGCTTCAGGGTGGCCGACGTCCAGACGGGTAGCGGCGTCGACAATCTCGGCGGGGCGGAAATCGTGTCCTCGGACTGGCAGGCTGACGCGACAGGGAAGGTTGTCAACTGGAGCGTGCAGGTGCGGAACACCACGTCCACGGAGCTACAGGACGTGGCGATCGAGTTCAGCACTTACGACGCCACCGGCAAGGTAGTTGCGGGCGATATGGCCTTCGTGGGCCCGATTGCGCCTGGTGAGACGCAATCGGGCGAGAGCATTGCCCAGTACCACGGTACCGAAGCGACGGCCAAGTTCCAGGTCGCCAGGATCGAATAAGCCGATCATTCTACCGTCGGGGTTATTTCCCGCTGGCCGCGGCGCTCTCTGACGCCGCGGGCAGCTCCCTGACTGTTTGGGCCAGGGTCCTCACTTTGGCGGGGTCCTTGGCCCCGTTCACGTCCGCTTCCAGCCGGGCGACCAGCTGGGTCAGGCTTTCACGCCGCGCCGTTCCCGACGCCTTCTCCACCCGGTTCAGCGCCTCGCGCGCATCCGCGATCTTTCCTGGGTCGAGTCCCTTTGACCGCTCGAGCTGGTCCAGGTACGCCCGCGCCAGCCCGACCGTGGCCGGCCAGACCAGCTTCTGCTGCCCCTGGGTGTTGAGGTACTGCATCTTCACCGACTTGGCCGCGTCGATCTCATTCTGGGAGATGAAGGCGCTGGGCTTCAGCTCGAAGATGTCGAGCCCGCGCGAGATCTCGGAGCTGACCATGACGCCGTTGTACCAATAGACCGACCACGAGCCGCCGTTGCCCATTTCGGTCGAGTCTACCGGGCCGCGATCGAAGAAGGCGATCTCCTTGGGATGCTTGGCGTCGGTCCAGTCGAACACCGAGATGCCGCCCTGGTACCAGGCCTGCACCATGACGTCCCGACCCGGGATCGGGATCAGCGACCCGTTGTGAGCCACGCAGTTTTCCTCCTGCGTCTGCGGCGCCAGCATCTTGTAGTAGCTCTGGAACTCCATCTTCCGGTCGACAATCGTAAAGATCGCGTCCGCCCCCCACTCCGGCTTGTCGGTAACGCGACACTTCGGCTGGCCCCCACCGCCCCACTCATCCGAGAAGAGGATCTTGCTGCCTGAATTGTTGAATGTGGCCGAATGCCAGTAAGAGAAGTTGGAGTCGGCCGCCGCCCCGATCCGGGCCGGATGGGCCGGATCGCTGATGTCGAGCAGCAGCCCGTACCCGCCGCACGCGCCGCCAGCGAGCCCGATGGCCGGATAGACGGTGATGTCGTGGCACTGGGTCGGTCCGGCGTCGGGGCCAACGCCCTGCGGCTTGTGGGCCTTCACGAGCTCGTCCACGATGCCCTGCATCGACTGCCGCAGGGTGGCGCTGTCGGCGGCGGTCGGGGCGCCGGTGCCCTGACGGGCTAGCACGATGCTGTCCAGCATGGCCGCGACGAATTGCGGCGGCGCCACCTGCTCCTCGCCTTCGATCGTCGCCGTGAAATGGCCCATGGCCTTGGCTTCGGCCAGCTCCTTCTTATTCCGGGCGACGTCCTCCGGCGCTTCGCCGTGCTGGGGCGGTTTCACGAGATCGTTGAAGATCCTGGGCGAGCTGACCACCGCGGCCTGCTCAGGGTGCGCCAGCGGCACCTTGATGACCTCGATCCGGAACAGGGCCGAATTAGGATCGTTGGCCGCGCTCACGCAGCCGGGAAGCTCGCTGGGCGACCGCACGTTGGACGAGCCCGAGATATAGACGTAGACGTTGTCCTTGTCCTTGGGATCGACCAGCACCGTGTGGGTGTGGGAGCCCCGGCAGGTCTGCACGTTGCCGACGTTCCTGGGCTTGGTGATGTCGGTAATATCGAAGATACGGATGCCGCGGAGCCGCTCGGAGCTGACCGTGTCCTCCACTCCCTGGGTGCCGCAGTCGAGCCGGCCGGCGAGGTTCTCCCCGGAGACGAAGAGCAGGTTCTGGTAGACCGAGACGTCGCTCTGCGAGGCGGGACACACATAGGCCGTCTTGAGCGTCGGCTTCCGGGGATCGGCGATGTCCCAGACCTGGTACCCGTTGTAGCTGCCCTGAATGGCATAGTTCCCGGTGAAGGCCAGGTCGGAGTTGGTGATGCCCAGGAACTGTTCCGACGGCGGCGTCTTCGAGAGGACCCTCAGGTTCCACGAGGCCTCCTCGGCATCCATCAGTCCGGCCTTTAGCCCGACCCGGGGGTCCGGCTTGGGCGCCGTGGCTGAGCTGCTCTCCTTGGGCGACGGCGCGCTGCCATCGGATGACGAGGTGGATCGGGAACACGCAGCCAGGGATACGAGCCCGAAGACGAGCGACAGGGAGGATCTGGGGGATGCCATGAAGAGCTTTCCTTGAAAGGGTCCGATGCCTGCCTTTGATCGCAGCCTACGGCCGGATGGCGAAGGGGGTTTCAGGGCGCACCAGCCGCGGACTCGTAGCCGGCCAGCATCTTCTCCATTCGGGCGATCTCGGTCGATTGGTCTACGCTGACGTCGTTGGCGAACTTGAATACGGTCTCATCCTGGGCCGCGCCGCGGGACCCGAACAGATCCTTCACCATGGAAACGGCGCCCTTGTGGTGCTGGATCATGAAGGTCAGGAACAGCCGGTCGAATTCCGGCCCTCGCGTCTGATCCAGCTGCCGCATCTGGGCCTCGGTGAGCATGCCCGGCATCAGCATCATGTGCTCGTGTCCACCCATGGTCATCTTCATTCCGGCGGCGCTGGTCTCCGGCACCGGCTCCCCCCGAGACCGGAGCCAGCGCTGCATGCTCGCAATCTCGTCCTGCTGCGCGTTGATGATCCGCTCGGCCAGCCGGCGCACCGCCGGGTTGGCGCCGTGGGTAGGCGCCCAACCCGACATGACAATGGCCTGGGCGTGGTGGCCGATCATGGAGGACATGAAACGGGTGTCCGCCTCGGTGTGGGGATAGCGGGCGCTATCCGCTTTCGCCTTGGCCCGAGCGGCGACGTCGGATTGGCCGGCCTGCTGGGGCGCCGGAGAGGTTCCGGTCTCGCTTTGGCGGCCGCCGCAGCCCGCCAGGGCAATTGCTGCGACCAGAGTCGCCGGGGTCCAGCGGATGGAGATTAGTGTCATGCTGCCGATTACCTCGAGTCCAGTTTCGTTCGGTTGGTCATCAATTTAACGGGGAAATGCCTCGGGTAGCCCCCCGTCCACCGTCAAGATATCCCCGGTCGTAAACCGGAACCGATCGCTCGCCAGCAGCACCGCCACGTCCGCCACCGCTTCCGGGGGGATGAGCGTGGCACCCATCAGGTTCCGGCTTCGGTACACCGCCAGCTGTTCCTCCACCGACACCCCCCGGCCGGCAGCCCTTTCCCGTACGAACTCCAGGAACAGGGGAGTTTCGATCTGGTCGGCGTTGATGGCGTTTACCCGGATCCCATCTCCGCCGAGCTCCACGGCCGCAACCCTAAGCGCCTGGAGGAGCGCGGCCTTGCTGCCGCCGTACGCTACCGCATCCCGTCCCGGCACCATTGCCGCCTTGGAGACCGAGGCCACGATCGAGCCACCCAGCCCCTGGCGCCGCATCACGGTCGCCGCCCGGCCGATCGCCGCGACGGCGCCCAGATAGTGGACCTCCAGCTGGCGCTGAAGATCCTCCCGCCGGATCTCGGTGATGGGAGCAAAGCGGGGCGGCATCCCCGCGGTATAGAACAGGCAGTCGAGCCCGCCGAACTCCAGGACCGTCTGCTGAAACAGTGCGTCAAGGCTGGCATCCTCCCGCACGTCCACCGCGGCCGAGACCAGGCGGCCCGGAAGTCTTGCCGACACCTCGGCCGCCACTGCCTGGGATGTGTCGCCGTCCAGGTCCGCCACCACCACGTGGGCGCCCTCCTCCGCAAAGCGCCGGGCGGCGGCCCGGCCGATGCCGCTCCCCCCGCCGATGATCACCACTACACGCCGGGGCAACAGCTTGCCGGCGCGCTCCCTGGCGACCTGCTCCTCCACTTTCCGGCGCTCCAGCGGCCAACGCTCGAACTCGAACACATCGGCCTCCGGAATGAACTCGAACCGATCCACCGCCTCCGCATTGGCGATGACCTCGAGCACGGCCCGGTAGCACACATTTGCCGTCACCGCATTGCGCTTGTCGCTGAAGGCGGTGATCACGCCGAGTCCGGGAGCCAATATTACCTTGGCCCAATCGTCCAGCGGTCGCTCCCCCGCCCCGGCGTGACGCTCGTGATACGCCTGATATTCTGCTCGCGCGGCACTTAGCTGGCTCCGAGCCTGCTCCGCGATCTGATCGGCCGACGCCTTGGGATCGAGGTCGAGCCAGACCGGCAGCCGCCCGGCGCGTAGCAGATGCTCCGGCGTCGCCATCCCCCGCTGTACCAGATCCCCCGTCTCCTTGGCCGCCAGGGTGGCCAGTACATCAGCCGCATCGTCGTAATGCAGGATCACTCGTTCGGTGGTGCTCAGCATTCCTCGTACGACAGGGAGTACTTGCTCGGCGAGGTAACGACGCTCGGCAGGCGGGCGGGCGGACGGAAGGCCGGATCGATGGGCGGATGGACGGGCGCCTCGACGCCCAGCCAAGTAGTTGTCCATCCGGCCGGTGACTTCCACCAGCCGCGCGTAGCACTCCTCCGCGTTCTCTCCCCATACCACCAGCCCGTGGTGGGCCAAGGTCAGCCCTATGGCATTTTCCGGGATCCGACCGCCCATCCGTCCGACCGCGTGCGCCAGCGGAAAACCCGGTCGAACGTACGGCACGTACACGATGCGTCCTTCGAACAGCTCGCCCACCAGGCGCTCCGCCACCTCATTCCTGACGTTCGTCAGGCTCATGGTGGGCACGTCGTGGGTGTGGGCGATCACCCGCTGCGGCAACAGCGCGTGCAGCGGGGTCTCCACGCTCGGCGCCGGGCCCTCCTCCAGCATGCAGCCGGCCATGAACCGCATCATCTCGGCGTCGCTCATCGACTCGGCCTCCCGGAGCGCCGCCAGCCGGCTGAGGGACAGCTTGGTGAATCCGTCTCGGGTGATGGTGCGCAAGTCGGTGCCGCTCCCCTTTACCAGAAGCGTGTCGCCCAGCTTCGTGGATGTGTTTCCTCCCCCCGGCTGGACCAGCCGGGTGTCCTGGCCCATCAGGTGAGAGAGATGGACCAGCTGATCGAGTGGATCGGCGCCGACGCTGCCGGCCGCCCAGGTGCCGGACCGCCGAGCGGAGGGTTTGGTGTCTGTCATGGAGGGGAAGATGGAAGGTCGAGGCTTACAACGGGAGGCGGAAGGAAAAACGAAAGGGGTGCCCCGAAAGGCACCCCAGCCGTCAGCAACGATCTGGTGGGGCTTCTACTTCCTATAGGATGAGAGATTTCTGGCCCGCAGAGCCGCGGCGGTGTCGACCCCGACCAGGTTAGCCACCTTCTTGGCCCCCGCGAGATGCCGCCGGATCGAAAGCAGATCGTTCGCGGCCTGAGTCCTCACCTGGGCCGAATGGCTGGCGGCCCCTTCCTTCTGGAAGTACTCCGCATAATCCTGGTTGTTCTGAACCTCCATGGTGATGTAGGTCCGATCGAAGTCCGCGGCCGGTGTGCTTTCCAGCCGCTTGGCCTTCTCCAGGTGATGGCGTCCCATACCAGCCGTCAGTTTCATCCCATGGCGGGCGGCCAGGTCGAGCCACTGTTTCTGCATGGCGGTGTGATCGCTGAGCATATAAGTGGCCAGGCGCCGGGCATCACTGCTGGTCGCGTTCTTCTGCGCTACCTGCGCGAGGCGTATCTCCAACGTGTTGTCGGCTACAGCCTCCTGGACGAACTTCTTGTCCTTCTTCAGATCATCGCGGTCCTTCTTCGTCACCTCGGGCACATTCTGATTTGCCACCGGCGGATTCTGGCTGGCGGGGACCGTCGGCGTGGAAGCCGGCAGGTCGGCCGGCACGGCAGGACCGATAGCCACCGGTGGGGCCGCGCCAACCTGGCCACTCACCTGAATGGCCATACTCAGATGCTGCCGCAGGACCGGGAGACCGCTCGCCAAAAGCTGGCGCACCTGGCTGGATTGGGCCGTATTGGCGGCACTCTGGAAATAGCTCACGTTATCCTGGTGGTGCGCCACCATGCTCCTCATGTATTCCTGGTCGAACTGAACGCCGGACAGCTTGTCCAGTCGTTTCACCTCGTCCCCCAGCGTCTGGGTGTTGCCCAACCCGATCCTGAACGGCTTGCCATCCCGTCCAACCAGGGCAGTCAGCCGGTCGTTGATCTTCATGTGATCGGTCTGCATTTGGCCCGCGAAACCCTTGACGGCGGCGTTGCTGCTCTTCTTCCCTGCGATCTCCGCGGTGCGCAGCTCGAACATATTTCTGACCGTCACTTCACGGACGATGTTGGCGTCCGCATCTATGGTTGCGTCCTGGGCACGCAGCTGGGATCGCTGCCCGGCCGCAAACGTCATCAATAGTCCACCGGCCGCGATGGCCGTCGTGAGTCTTCGTACCGACATTGGGGCTCCTTTTTTCGGGGCTCAAATACGCGGCTCTTCTTGCTATGTACCTTTTGGATGGGACTCTACTGGTGTGGAGGATACGGCGGCGGCGCCCGGAGGGATGTGACCGAGGGCACGAAAGGGGGAACCCATCTAGCCAGGGTGCCGGTAGGGCCAATGCCGAGCGTCCTCCCGAGTC